>JACCWD010000037.1 GCA_013697825.1 Rubrobacter sp. | reverse complement strand
GAAGGCAGCCTGAACAAGGGACGCATGAGCGGCGAGCGTTGCGCCGGCGGTCCCACTCAGCTGTGCGGACACCTGGCTGATCTCATAGCCGACAATGCCACCGGACCGACCCGCTAACTGAATACCTCCCGCGTAGCCTCTATGCCGCCCATGCCCGGCATCTTCAGATCCATGAGCACGACGTCGGGCTGGAGTTCCGCGGCCCGCTCGACGGCCTCCTCCCCCGTCGCCACCTCCCCCACGACCTCAAAGTCCGGCACGGAACTCAAAAGGGAGATGACTCCTTTGCGGAAAAGCGGGTGGTCTTCGGCGACGAGTATGCGAATTGTCAAAGCCTCACTCCTTCGCTGTCGGGATGCGGACAAAGACCCTCGTCCCGCCCTCGGGGACCGGCTCGACGGCGCAGCTTCCGCCAAGCTCGGAGGCCCGCTCCCGCATCGAGACGAGACCCACGCCGGAGGTGTATCCCGGCGGGATGCCCACCCCGTCGTCTGTGATTTCCAAAAGCAGATCCTCCGCCAGCCCGAGGCTCACCGAGCAGTTCCTCGCGCGGGCGTAGCGCACGACGTTCGTAAGTGCCTCATCCACGATTCGGTATACGGCGACCTCGACGGCGGCGGGCAACGGCGGCAACTCCTCCGGCGCGTCCACCACCACTTCGAGGGCGTCCCGTCCGGCGGACCGACCGCCCGCGCCGAAGCGCGCGACGAGTTGGCGCAGCGCGGAGACGAGGCCGAGCTGGTCGAGGGCCGGGGGCCGGAGTTCGTGTACGAGGCGCCGGATGTCGGCGACGGCGGATTGTATCTCCTGTCGCATCTCGACCACGAGGGCATCGGCGTCGTCGGGGTCGCGCCGGATGAGGCCGCGAACGACACCCGCCTGGACGTTCAGGGCGGCGAGTTGCGGTCCGAGTCCGTCGTGGAGGTCGCGGCGCAGGCGGCGGCGCTCCTCCTCCCGCGTCGTGACGAGGCGTTCCCGCGAGCGTTGCAGGTCCGCCGTGAGCCGCACGGCGTGGGCGGCGACCCCCGCCTGCCGGGCGAGGTCGTCGAGCAGCCTCCGGTCGGCGGGGGAGGAGTCCTCGCCGGGAGCGCGCAGGCCGAGCAATAACCGTCCGACGACCTCGTTCTGGTAGGAAAGCGGCAGACGCAGCGGCTCTTCGACCGACTCGCCGTCCGAGGCGGCCACGGTGAAGCCGTCCTTCCGCTTGATTTCGATGGCCGCGTACGGAAGCCTGAGAGCCTCCCTCACCGTGGAAACGACCGTCGGCAGCACGGAGTCGGGGGCTATCGCGACCTCCAGGCGGCGGCTGAGGCGGGATATGACCTCGTATGGCTCGTCGCGCTCGCCGTACATGAGGCGGTTTATGGTTCGCTGGAGCCTTTCCCGGAGCGGGGCGAAGATCACGGCGACGATCCCCGTCGCGGCGAGAGATATGGCGAAGCTCCCGCTTGTCTGGAACACTGCTCCGAGGTAGCCGACGACGAGGACGTAGAGGGCTACGATGCACGCCGTCAGCGCACCGTAGACCAGCGTGCGGTTGATGATGAGGTCTATATCGTAGAGCCGGTAGCGGAAGATGGCGATCCCGACGGCCACGTACAGGCCGGAGAGTGTCACGGTCTCGAAGGCCGCATCCCAGACGCCGGGCAGGTCCCTTCCGAGGAAACCGCTGAATATGAGGCTACCGCCGAACAGGACGGCGGCGTAGGCGAGCCACTTGATCTGCTGCCGCTTCACCCCACCGGCACGCCGGTAGCGGAATACTAGCGAGAGCGCCGCGAGCAGCGTACAGCCGAAGATCACGAAGACCCCCGCGATGACGAGCGCCATGATCGCCTCTCCCGCCCACCCTTCGACCCCGAGCGGGTTCTCGACCGACGCCACCCCGCTCTGGCCGGGCATGAAGGGACCGAGGACCAGACACACCGCGCCCGCCGCCACGACGATCCACGCCACGAACCGCCAGCGTTCCGACGGAAGCCGCCCGTTCGGGAAGAGGAGCATGAGAAACGGCGTTAGGGCGGCCCACATCACCCACCCGGCGCTTCCCACCGCGGCGGCCGCTTCGGGAGCCGGGAGGTTCCCCGTAAGGGCGGCATACTCGGCGTAGTTCGCCCCGAACGCCAGAACGGACAGAGCTAGGCCGACGCCGAGCCACAGCCATCCATATAAATTATCCGGGCGACGCGACGCTATGAGGGCGCCGAGAACGGGCGCGCCCGCGCTTCCGGCGGCGAAGATAGCCTGCCCGTGCCACGGCGTGGACTCTTCCGAAAGAGGCGCGGGCCGTCCGAGGAAGGCGAGGAGTACCGAGAGTCCGAGCAAGGCGAGAGACACCACGCACAACGGCCACGCGAGCCGGATGGCAAAGGGGCGTGCTTCCGGCGTCCGTGCCGACGATGCCGATTCTTGTCGGATGCTCACCCTCGACTCCTCCATGCGAGCAGGCTCCCTCGTTCGCCGAGGGAACCCGCCCGTATTCTACGTTATCGGGTGTGCGGACGGGCTATCCGTCCGCCGCTCAAAACGTCGTAGCCGAGGGCGGCGAATCCCAAATAGAGCGGCGCCTCGAACGCGGCGACGGTGAGGAAGACGCCGAGGGCCGCGAGGGCGGCGACGACCATGATCGCCGGCACGACCGCGATGAACAGCCCGGCGGCGAGGCGGCCAGCCGCCGTGCGCCGCCAGAGGACGATGCCGAAGACCGTCGCTCCGAGGTGCATGATCAAGAACGCGATCCCCGCGACGGTCCCGCCGATGGCCCATTCCCAGCCAAACACGAACTCGGAGAGAAGGCCGACCGGGATCAAAGCCGCCATGGATACGCCTATCGCATAAGCCGTGATCCGCCCGAGGCGCCCGTAATCCGCTCTGTACCGGGCGTCGGCGGCGAGCAAAGCGGCGAGCATCATCGCGTACGCCGCCACATGGAACATGCCGGAGACCGTTCCGGCGGTCGTTCCGGGCTGGAAATCCAGCGCGTTGTGGACTATCGCCACGGCGGCGAGTACGACGCCGCCCACGATGCCCGCGACGCCCGCCAGCCGCATCCGCTCGGTGGTCCACCATACCGGGGAAGCTTCCCGCGTCAACGTATTCGTCATCTTCGACTCCTTTCTATGGCGATGTTCACTGAACGCGGGGCCGCGTTCCGATCGGCGCCGCTTCGGCGGCGGGAGCCGCTGCGTGCATCCTTTCCCAGTCCTCGTCCGACATCGCGAGTACGTTCACGCCCGTCCCGGCGAGGCCGAGGGCGATGATCGCGTGGAAGACGCCGATGGCGAGCATGTTCTCCGCCGCCGGGGTGAAGACGGTGACGTTGTAGAGTACCGTGCCTCCGAGGAAGAGGGCCGCCGCCCAGCGGTACGTCACGCGCGCCCGGTAGAGGCCGATGCCGAGGAGGAGCATTCCGAACAGGCTCCCGACGAGGAACATGAGGACGTAGTAAATGGTGTCCGGGCTTGTGGCCCAGTGTTCGATGAACCCGACCATTTGTCCGTGGCCGATCTCCGAGGTTCCCGCCGCGCCCATGAAGCCGAAGTAGCCGCGGTTGTGGGCCGCCCATCCGAGCATCCCGATCAGGGCGAGAGCGCCGCCTATATGGCCGAGGACGACGCTCCTCTTCCGCATGAGGTGCATGAGCCCGAGGATGGCGGGAACGAAGAGGATCACGCCGACCATGTTCAGAAAGCCCGCCACCTGCCACAGTCCAGGGCTCGCGGCTATGGCGGCGAGCTGCTCGCGGCCCTCCGCCGCTCCGCCCTCGATGGAGAGCCGGATCACGTCCGACCCGCCGAAGGCAAGCGGCGCGGCGATCAGGCACAGTCCCGCCAGCGTCCGACGGAAGTCGTTCGCGTCGTTCATCTTCAACATCTCTGCCTCCTTTGCTCCGTTGGTGTTCCGGCTTATCCACAACATAGCCATGGAGCTCTCCCGGGAGGTAGAGGAAGCTTTCCTCATATCTTGCACCCATCGACACTCACCTCGATGCCGTGACTTCGTAGCAGGGCACTTCGCTCCTCGATCTCCGCTAACAAGCCCTCGATCACCGTCTTTGGCAATACTTCCTCCAGGAT
>JACCWD010000032.1 GCA_013697825.1 Rubrobacter sp. | reverse complement strand
AGCGTTGCCGACCCGTTGTAAGGGATGGTATTTCTGCGGGAGTACGATGTGTAACGGGTGGGGATGCTTAAACCGTTTCAGAGAGTGCTCTAGGCTGTCCTCACGCCCGTCGGACAGCATTACCCTGACTACGGCTCGACGGCAACCGTGTTACGTCTCAAAAGCAACGTCCCGTCTAAGAAACCCAACGGAGTAAGGCTCTCGTAATCATTCGAGAACCTCGTCGCCTCCCGCACCCAGTCGTTTCCGCCGTGTGCGGCGGCGAGGCAGTCTCTGTCACGTCGGACGCGCTCGTCATCTTCACGCTCGTCATCTTCATCATCGAGCGCGGCGGCGAAAGCCAGCGTGGGGATTATCACTCCTTCCTCCCTCTGCTCTATGAGAAGCTCCCTCGCCGCCTTGAACAATTCGGCGTGTCTCACTTCCGGCGGTACCGACTCCCGTTCAGGTACACTCACATCGGGTAAGCGCGGGCCGCTCCGGGAAAAGGTAGAGGCCCGCGCCGCCTCCTCTCTTTACCTCGCTCTCGCCACCATCCTTATATTCTACCGCGTCCTATCCTGTGTTATCAGCCCCCGGAGTGGCAGCAATGCGGCAGCAATAGAAGCTAGGACACAGCTATACAGAGTAGGACACTCGCCCCACCGGAAACACAGAATTCCGCCTAAACAAGCGGGATTCTCTAACATGGTAGGACATAATAGGATTTGCTGGCCCGGATTAGAAGTCCGCTGCTCTGTCCCCTGAGCTACGGGCGCAAAGCTCTCGGCCAGAGCGGGTGAGGGGAATCGAACCCCCATAACCAGCTTGGAAGGCTGGGACTCTACCTTTGAGCTACACCCGCGCAATCCCTCCCCGGAGCCGACCTGTCGGGGCGAGAGGATTCGAACCTCCGACCCCCTGCTCCCAAAGCAGGTGCGCTGCCAGACTGCGCTACGCCCCGCGACTCGCAAAAGGCTCCGATTCGAGGCCGCCCGCTAGTATAACAAAGGAGCATCCGAGCGTCGGGAGCCGACCTCCGCCGGGGCGACCGCCTCTATCTCCTCGTCGAGGAAGCGGCTCCCGAGCGCGGCGAACTCCTGCGGGTCGCCGCTGCAAACGTACACCGGACTCCCGAAATCCTCCGCATGAGTCGGACGACGAAGGTATCCACGCCGCGAAAGTATGCGCCCCACCTCCAAAGCCGTCTGCCCGGCGGAGGAGATAAGGCGCACCTCCGGGCCGAGGATGCGGTTTATCGTCGCGCTTATGAGCGGATAATGGGTACACCCCAAAATCACCGCCCCGACGGGATCCTCCATGAGCGGGCGGAGGTATACCTCCGCGGCGCTTTCGAGTTCCGGCCCTTCGGTGATGCCACGCTCGATGAGCGGAACGAACTCCGGGCAAGCCTGCTCGCGAACCCGGATGCCCGCGTCTATGTTCGATATCGCCTTCGCGTACGCCCGGCTGCGAACCGTCGCCTCCGTCGCAAGCACTCCGACCCGGCGATTCTGCGCCTCGAACGTCGCCGCCCTCGCTCCCGGCTCGATCACCCCGATGATCGGCACGTCGAAAGAGCGTTGCGCCGTCTTCAAAGCCGCCGCCGTCGCCGTATTGCACGCGATCACGACGAGCTTCACGTTAAGCCGCGTCAAATAACGGATGATCTCGTACGCGAACCACCGAACCTCGGTCAAATCCCGCACCCCATAAGGAACTCGGGCCGTATCCCCGAAATACACCGTGTTCTCGAAAGGCATCCGGTCCCGGATCTCCGACAGCACCGTTAGCCCGCCGACCCCGGAATCAAACACGCCTATTGGACGAGGATCACTCACGGAGCGAGATTATATCTTTGTTCCCCGCCCTTTTTATTAAGATACTCTGAGAGATGATCTCCTTCGTAGAAGACGGACACCGCTTCCAGTTCCGCGTGGCCGGAGCATGCCTCCACCATAGCCACATACTCCTCCAAACCACGAACTCCGCCGACTTCCACATCCTCCCCGGCGGAAGAGTCGAAACGGGCGAAGACTCCGAAACCGCATTGAAACGCGAAATGCGAGAAGAACTCGGCTGCGAAACAAAAGTCGAACGCCTCATATGGATCGTCGAAAACTTCTTCACCCTCGGCGAAGAAAAATATCACGAAGTCCTCTTCATATACGAGGCCACCCCGGAAGACGAGACAATACTCGACCCGTCATGGAAATTCGCCACCACCGACACCGGAATCGAAATTTTCTTCCGCTGGCATCCTCTCGAAGAGATCGGAAAAGTAAACCTGAAACCGAAGTTCCTGAGCGAAGCCTTCAAAAAGCCTCCCGAGAATACGGAGCATATTGTCATTCGGGGAAAAGCTGACAGCTAAAAGCTAACCGCTAAAAGCGCGGGGTGCGAAAGCACCCCGCAAATAGTGGAGGCGGCGGGATTCGAACCCGCGTCCGCAAGTGCGTCGTCCGTGAGATTGTACGAGCGTCGCATCCGATTTGGTTTCGCCTTGTCCGCCGCATCGGAGCGGCGACGGAGGGCTAGCCCGTTGAATTTCCCCTACGAACCCCGGAGCCAGGTTCCGAAGGGTGATCCCACTTGATGACACCGGTTGGCCGGGACGTGGGCTTCCCGGGCCGATGGGCTGCTTTTATTTAAGCGGCCATAGCCATTTCGTTATCGTTGGCATGTCTT
>JACCWD010000156.1 GCA_013697825.1 Rubrobacter sp. | reverse complement strand
GGCGTCCAGGCTGATCCGGCGTATCCTTAGTGCCATGCGCTGACTCCTTGTGATGAAGGTTGGTGGTGCTTCCTTCACCTTAGCAAGAGAGTCAGCGTATTCGTTAACTAAACCGTATTGCTTTTAGAACCTCTCGACGACGGTCTTCGCGAGCATGTGGAGCGGAAGGTAATCGGGGCCGCCCGCCTTCGAGTCCGTCCCGCTCATGCCGAATCCACCGAACGGCTGAACGCCCACTAGAGCGCCCGTAATCGTCCGGTTGAAATACACGTTCCCCGCCTGAAACTCATGTCGCGCCCGTTCGAGATGCTCCCGATCCCTCGAATACACTCCCCCCGTGAGGCCATACGGACTGTCGTTGGCGATGCGAAGCGCGTCCGGGAAGTCCCGAGCCTTCATCACCGAAAGCACCGGGCCGAAAATCTCCTCGTTCGCCACCCGAGCTTTTTCATCCACGGCGAAGATCGTCGGCGTGATGAAATACCCGCCCGCCCCGTCGCCGGGATTCTCCCCGAGAAGACGCTCCCCCTCCTGATTCCCCGAGTTTATATACCCCGACACCTTCTCGAACTGCGGCTCGCTTATGACCGGACCGACGTTTATGTCGGCGGAATCGGGCGAACCGATCTTGAGGAGCCTCGCCCCTTCCACCACCTTCTCGAGAACCTCGTCATATACCTTCTCGTGGAGGATGGCGCGGGAGGCGGCGGAGCATTTTTGCCCCGAATACCCGTACGCGCTCTTCACAATATCCCGAGCCGCCGCGTCGAGGTCAGCCGACTCGTCGATGACCATCGCGTCCTTCCCCCCCATCTCCGCGATGACGCGCTTTATCCACCGCTGTTTCGGAATCCGCTTCGCCGCAAGCTCGTTTATCCGAAGCCCGGTTTGCATCGAACCCGTGAACGAGATGAACCGCGTCCTCGCGTCCGAGACGAGATAGTCCCCCACCTCGCTCCCGTACCCCGGCAAATAATTGAAGACCCCCTCCGGAACCCCCGCCTCCTCGAAAACCTCTGCGATCTTCGCCCCGATCACCGACGTGAACTCCGACGGCTTCATGATCACGGTATTCCCCGCCACGAGCGCGGCGGCGGACATCCCCGTCAAAATAGCCGTCGGGAAGTTCCACGGCGCGATGACGACCCCCACCCCCATCGGACGGTAAAAATACCGGCTCTCCTCGCCGGGTATCGAATATATCTCCACGCCGTCCTTGAGTCGGAGCATCTCGCGCGCATAGTATTCGAGGAAGTCGATCCCCTCGGCGACTTGCGCGTCCGCCTCGGCCCACGGCTTCCCGCCCTCATACGCCTCCCACGCCAAAAACTCGAAACGCCGCCGCCTCATCACCGCCGCCGCCCGAAGCATGATGCGAGCGCGAGCCTCCGGCGATGTCCGGCTCCATTTCTCGAACGCCTCCGTCGCCGCCGCGAGAGCCATATCCGCCTCGCGCTCCGTCGCCCGCCCCGTCCGGCCGACGATCTCCGAAGGCTTCGCCGGGTTCACCGACACGACCTCGCCCTCCGTCTCGACGGCCTTCCCGCCGATAACGAGCGGATATTCGAGGCCGAGGGAAGCGCCGACCTTTTTCAGCGCGGCTTGCATTTCGGCGACGTTCTTCTCATCCGCCCAGTCGAGATACGCTTCGTTTTTATACGGAATGAGTCCCATCGGATCCTCCTTTATCTCCTTATGAAATCGGTCATTTCCTTTATCACGTCGCGGGCGACGTACGTGGCGATCTTCGGGTTCTCCTTCAAACGCCGCGTCGAATACTCGTACCATTCCTCTCCGTACGGGACGTACACCCGCATCCGATGCCCCGCCCCGACGAGTATCTTCCGAAGCGGCTCGTCCACCCCGAGAAGCATTTGAAACTCGTATTTGTCCCGCGACAAACCGAGTTCATGCACGAGCCGGAGCGTGTGCCACACGAGGAATTCGTCATGCGTCGCCACCCCGACATAACATCCCGCCCGGAAGAGCTTTTCGAGGAGCCACACGAAATTCTCCCTCACGACGTCGAAGTTTTTGTACGCGATGCGCCGAGGCTCGTCGTATATCCCCTTGCAAAGCCGCACCGAGACTCCGGCCTCCGCGAGCCTCTCCACGTCGTGGATGCTCCGTCGGAGGTACGCCTGCACGACCGCCCCGGTGTTCTCGTGCCGCTCGTGGAAGTCGAGGACGGTCTCGATCGTCTTCTCCGTGTACGGCGAGTCCTCCATGTCCACGCGCACGAAGCGGTCGCGCTCGGCGGCGTAAAGGAGTATCTCTTCGAGATTCGCCCGGCACATCTCTTCGTCCAAATTCAGCCCGAGAGCGGTGAGCTTCACCGACACTCCGGTGTCGAGGTCTTCGGAGGATATCCATTCGAGGGCATCTTTGTATTCACGGAGGGTTTCCGTCGCCTGCGACTTCGACTTCGTGCTTTCGCCGAGGACGTCGAGGGTTCCGGCGCAGTTTTCGGCGTTCAGTTTTCGCACGGTGGCGATGGCTCCGTCGAGATCGGAACCCGCTATGTACCGGCTCGATATCTTTCGGACGATCGGCTTCGGAACCGCCGGGACGCTTCCCGCTATGACTTTGTCCACGATACCCATCGCCTTCGACCTCCTCGAACTTCGCCGCTTCGCGCTCGACGCGATGTTAGCATTTCGCGCCCCGCGTTTCGCCTTCGTAAACACCCCGCGCCGTGGTGTACGATGGACGCGACGTTCGCAGCCGAGGAGGACGATTCTATGGAGACGAAAACACGCACCCTCGCCCCGACCATCGGCGGAAAGCGGATCGAGGAGGCGCCTGGTGGAAGAACCAAATCCACGAACCCCGCGAACACGAGCGATGTCGTCGCCGAAGTCTCGATGGGTGACGCCGAAACCTTCGTCGCCGCGTGCAGTTCGGCGAGGGGGGCGCAAAGAGGATGGGCGGAGGTCCCCGCCCCCATCCGGTCGCAAGTCATAAAGAAGATCGGGCGCCTCGTCGAAGCGAACAAGGAAGCCCTCGCGAGGCTCCTCACCCGCGAGGTCGGGAAGCCGCTCGCCGAGTCGCTCGGCGAGGTTCAGGAAATCATAGACACGTGCGATTTCTTCACCGGAGAGGGGAGAAGGCTTTACGGGCAAACCGTCCCGTCCGAGATGCGCGACAAGCAACTTTTCACCTTCCGCGTCCCGGTCGGGGTCGCGGCGATCATCACCGCCGGGAACTTCCCGGTCGCCGTGCCGTCATGGTATCTCGTCCCGGCCCTCGCGTGCGGCAACGCCGTCGTGTGGAAACCCGCCGAATACTCGCCCGCCGTCGGCGACGCGCTCGCGCAATTATTTTGGGCGGGCGGATTGCCGGACGGCATTCTCAACGTCGTCCACGCCGACGGAGGAAACACCTTCGATGGACTCGAAAAATCCCTCGACGAAGGTCTCGTGGACAAAGTCGGCTTCACGGGTTCGAGTGAGGTCGGAGGGGAGATCGGCGCGTTGTGCGGACGGCATTTCCAGTCGCCGTGCCTCGAGCTCGGAGGTAAAAACCCGCTTGTCGTCATGGACGACGCGAACCTCGACCTCGCCGTCGAAGGCGCATTGTTCTCCGGCTTCGGTACCGCCGGACAAAGATGCACCTCGATGGGAACCGCCATCGTCCACGAATCGGTGCATGAAGAGTTCGTCGAGAAACTCTCGAAAGCCGTCGAAGAAGCGAAGGTCGGCGACCCGACGGAGGATGTCCTCTTCGGCCCGATGCTCTCCGAACGTTTCGCCGAACGCTTCCTCAGATGGCTCGACTTCATCGAAGACCACCACACCCTCCGCGGCTCGACCGGGACCGGGAGGATCTCGAAAGAGAATCCCCGGAAAAACTTCATCGGAGACCCGGAGGCGGGAATCTTCTGCCACCCGACCATCGTGGACGGGGTGACGAAAGACGACGAAATATACAAAACGGAGACCTTCGGCCCGATAGTCGGGGTGGCGAAATTCCGAACCTTCGACGAAGCCGTGGAACTCGCGAACGGCCACGGATACGGCCTCTCGGCGGCCATATACACCGAGGGTGCCGGGAGTGCCTTCCGTTTCCGGGAGCGGAACACGGCGGGGATGCTCTCGGTGAACAACTCGACGAGCGGCGCGGAGGCTCACCTTCCGTTCGGTGGGAACGGAAAGAGCGGCAACGGGAGCCGCTTGTCGGGGATATGGGTCATTGACCAGTTCACGCGGTGGCAATCCATGAACTGGGACTACGCCGGAAAACTGCAAAAAGCGCAAATGGACGTTCCCGACCTCCCCGCCGACATGGAGTTCCGGCTGTGAGGTCGCTTCGCTCCGATTCTCGGTTTTCAGTTTTTCGCCGAGAACCGAAGCGGAGCCGAAGGCAGAGCGACCAAAGATTAATCTGAAGCCCCACCGGGCATCCTCTTCGGGCAACGAATCCCAAAGAAGAGGAGATTTCCCATGACCCACCACGACAAACACTCCGCGTCCGAGGCCGGGACTTTCAGAATCGGCGGCGACCTTTCGGTGAACCGGATCGGCTACGGGGCGATGCGCCTCACCGGCTCCGGCGTATGGGGAGACCCCGATGACCGCGAGGGGGCGAAGAAGGTTCTCCACAAAGCCCTCGAACTCGGCGTGAACTTCATTGACACCGCCGACGCATACGGCCCCGAGACGAACGAGAACCTCATCCGCGAGGCTTTGTATCCGTATCCGCAAAACGTCCTCGTCGCGACGAAGGGCGGACACGTCCGCGACAAGGACAAAAACTGGCTCACCAACGGGCGGCCCGAGCATATAAAAGAGGCGTGCGAGGCGAGCATGAAGCGGCTCGGGGTCGAGCAAATCGAACTTTACCAGTTCCACCGCCCCGACCCGGACGTTCCGTACGAGGAGTCCATCGGCGCGCTCGCGGAGTTGAAATCCGAAGGAAAGGTTCGCCACGTCGGGATCTCGAACGTGGACGTCGGGCAATTCGAGGCCGCGAGGAGCATCGTCCCGATCTCCTCCGTCCAAAATCGGTACAACGTCAACGAGCGTGGCGCCGACGACCTCGTTGACGCATGCGAGAGGGCGAACGTCGCTTTCCTCCCATACTTCCCGCTCGCGACGGGCGACCTCGCGAAGCCCGGCGGCCCGCTCGACGAGATCGCCGAAAGGCACGACGCCACCGCCGGACAAGTCGCGCTCGCGTGGCTCCTCCACCGCTCCCCGGTGATAATCCCGATCCCCGGCACTTCCTCCGTGGATCACCTCGAAGAGAACGTCGCGGCGGGGAGCATCTCTCTCGGGATGTCCGAGATGCGGACTTTGAGCGCGGCGTAAATACCGCGAATCGAGGGTCGCGAACGGTGTATCCTCGATTCGCGATTCGCGGCTCTTCGATTCGCGGCGAGCGAAGTGCCGTGATTTCGTATAAAAAGGGCGCATGTTCGACGCGATAGTCATCGGCCTCGGCGGAATGGGGAGCGCGGCGGCGTTCCATCTCTCGCGCCGAGGCGAAAAGGTTCTCGGCCTCGAAAGGTTCTCCGCCGCCCACGACCTCGGCTCGAGCCACGGGAAATCCCGCATAATCCGCCAGGCGTACTTCGAGGGCGAGGAATACGTCCCGCTCCTCATGCGTTCGTACGAGCTTTGGGAGGAACTCGAACGCGAAAGCGGCGAGAGCCTCATGGAGACGACGGGCGCGCTCATGCTCGGCCCGCCGGACTCGGAGGTCGTCGCGGGAAGCCGAAGAAGCGCGGAAAAGCACGATCTCCCCCACGAAATGCTCGACGCGAAGGAACTCGAACGACGATACCCGTGCTTCACCCCCGCCCCCGAAACCGTCGCCCTCTTCGAGGAGCGGGCGGGTTTCGTGAAGCCCGAGGCTTCCATGAAGTCCCACCTCGACCTCGCCTCGAAACACGGGGCCGAGCTTCGCTTCGGAGAGTCGGTGAAGTCGTGGGAAGCATCGGGAAACAGCGTGAAGGTCGAGACGGAGTCCGGCTCATACGAAGCGGAGAAGCTCGTCATCGCCGCCGGGGCATGGTCGTCGGAGATGCTCGCGGGCATGAAGCTTCCGCTCCGCGTCGAGCGGCGTGTGATGCATTGGTTCGAGCCGAAAGGGGATGCGAGCCTCGCCCCGCCCCCCCCGGTCTTTCTGTGGGCACCGGAGGGCGAGGACGTTTTTTACGGCATCCCCGACTCCCCGTACGCGATGAAGGCGGCCTTCCATTACGTTGGCGACGAGTGTTCGCCGGACACCCTCGAACGGGAAGTCGGGGACGATGAGGTGTCGAAGATTCGGGGCTATCTCGACAGGTACGCCCCGAGCCTCGCCGGGCGGCACGTCGAGTCGGCGGCGTGCATGTACACGAACACGCCCGACTCGCATTTCGTCGTCTCGGCGCACCCCGAGCATCCGAACGTCTCAGTCGCCGCCGGGTTCTCGGGGCACGGATACAAATTTTGCCCCGTCGTCGGGGAGATCCTCGCGGATCTGGCGATGCACGGCGAGACGAAGCACCCCATCGGCCTCTTCGATCCCGCCCGCTTCGGAAGCGTCCGGTGAACATTCACCGCGAGAAACCCGGCGACGAGGCGGCCATCCACGAAGTGAAGCGCCTCGCCTTCGAGACCGACGACGAGACGAACCTCGTGGATGCATCGAGACGCGACGGATACCTCCGAATATCCCTCGTCGCCGAAGAGGATGGCAAAATTGTCGGCCACGTCCTTTTCAGCGGAGTTTCGGTGGATGGCGTATCGAAACCCCTCGCGCTCGCCCCGGTCGCGGTGGTTCCGGGGAGGCAAAGCGAGGGGGTCGGCTCGGCCATGATCAAAGCTGGAATAAAAACGTGCGCCGCCGAAGGCTTCGACGCCATCTTCGTCCTCGGGGAGCCGGGATATTATTCGCGCTTCGGCTTCTCGACAGAGAAGGCGAACACCTTCGACACCCCGTATCCGAAGGAATATTTCATGGCCCTCGAACTCGCGGAGGAGACTCTCGAAGGAGCCTCGGGAAGCATCGAATATCCGCCGCCGTTCGGAGGAGGATGATGATCGGCGGCTCGTCGGTTTCGGAGAAAGCGTCTCGTCGCGTCCGGCATGGCACGGTTTCCGGTCGAGTCGGGGCGCGTCCACGGGGTTCGGGAAAGGACATCCCGGACGGCTTCGACACGTCCATCCCGCTCCGAAACACCACCGTGATCCCGAGTCCGATCGGTCTCGTGGAGACGCGACGATGGCGCGTCCCCCGCACGGCGCATGTTCGTTATGGGGAAGCCTCCGCGCGCCGAGGATGCTCTCTGGCGGAAGGCGATCCACCGGGCCGTCTTCACGGCGAACGGGCGTCGGGAGAAGCCCATCGCCCTCCCCGAGTGAACGCCGGGCGCGCCAGCCGAAAAAACGAAAGCCCGGCGTCCGAGCCCTTCTTCCCCCCGCCCCCCGCATGAAGATATACACCGTCGAAGAGACGCACGCTCTCCTCCCGTACCGGAGGCTCGCGGAGGAGATACGCTCGGTCGCCCTCGATGGGGGAGCCGGGAAAGCATACGCCCCGGAGAGGATGGCTTTGCCGCTCGCGGACGGAGGGACGCTCCTCGTGATGCCCGCCACGGACGGCGAAATCGCCATAACGAAGCTCGTGAGCGTGCATCCGGGGAACGGCGTTCTCGGCCTCCCGACGATTCAAGGCGAGGTCGTCGTCATGGAGGCCGGGACGGGGAGGCGTCTCGGAGTCCTCGAAGGCTCCGCCGTGACGGCCCGCCGAACCGCCGCGCTCTCCCTCCTCGCCGCCTCCGAACTCGCCGCGCATCCTTCCGGCCCGCTCCTCGTCGTCGGCGCGGGTACGCAAGGACGCTCGCACCTCGAAGCCTTCCGCGATGGCCTCGGCATCTCGAAAGCCTTCATCGCGTCGCGGACGCGGGGAAACGCCGAAATCCTCGCCCGGCACGCCGCGAGCCTCGGCATGGAGGCGCGGGCCGTCAACCGACCGGAGGACGCCATCGGCGAGGCGAAGCTCATCGTCACCGCCACGACGAGCGAAAAGCCCGTGCTTCCCCGCGAAATCGGCGACGACGTATTCGTCGCGGCGGTCGGGGCTTTCCGGCCGGGGATGGCCGAGTTGGCACCGGATCTCATAAAGAACTCGAACGTCGTCGTGGACACCCTCGAAGGCGCGAAAGCGGAAGCCGGGGATCTCATACAAGCCCACGAAGCCGGAGCTTTCGATTGGAAAGAACTCCTCGAATTGCAGGAATTCCTCGGCTCCGGCGGAAGGAGGCTTCCGGCGGGGCGACCGACCATTTTCAAAAGTGTGGGGAATGCGTTGTGGGATCTCGCGTCCGCGAGGGCGGCGTTCGGCTGAGAGTATTCGCCATTTGGCACGTTCATCGCTATCCGCTACAATTCGGGCCGAGCGGATGAGTTTGGGAGACTCCGGCCACCAGACGAATCACGAACCGCGTACGAGGCGCGTCCGGCGGGTATAATTCGCACAGACGCGAAAGGAGCAGAAAATGCAAAAGAGTGTTGACAGGCTGGATCCCATATCCGGCCTCGAGGTAGGAAGGGACAGCGAGGAGCTTTGCCTTTTGGCGCGGTTCTTCAACGGCTTCGCCAACTCGACCCGCCTCTCCATATTATTGTTGCTCAGCCAGCGGGGCGAGATGAAGGTCGGCGAACTCGTCGAAGAACTCGACGCTCCGCAACCTCGGGTATCGGATCATTTACGGTGCCTTTCGTGGTGCGGATACGTGAAGGCCCGCCGCGAGGGGCGAAACGCATACTATTCCATCTCCGACGAGCGCGTGCTCGATGTCATGGAGGTCGGCGAGAGGATGATGCGCGACAACCTCGAACACCTCGAAGCCTGCGACCCCATTGGAAAAAGAACCGAGTAGGAACTTTCACCGGACCTCCGTTCGAGGCGGACGGAGGTCTATGAGCCTCGGACGAATCACAGCCTCCCACCTTCGAACTCCCCCTTGATTTCACGGCTGTTTTCCGTCTCCGCTCGTCGGAGCATCCTCCGTAGAAAGGCATGCATCGCTCGAAGGGGATCCCGTCTTCCTTCAGCGAAGCCCATACGAGTTGCCGTTTGGGCTGCTATCATGGCGGCGGCGAAAGGAAGCGGGCATGAAGCAAGAAGAGCGCCGGAGCCGCGAGTCGAAGGTCGGGAGCCGCCGGGTACTCGTCATCGAGGACGAGGCGACGATCACGGAGTTCCTCCGCATCGGGCTTTCATACGAGGGCTTCGAAGTCGTCTCGGCGTCCGAAGGGTGGAGCGGACTCCGGCTCGCCACCGAGGAGGATTTCAATCTCGTCATCCTCGACCTCATGCTCCCCGACCTCGACGGATTCGCCATTTGCAAGCGGCTGCGCGAGGGCGGGAGCGAGATCCCCATAATCATGCTCACCGCCCGCAAAGAGATCCCCGACCGCGTCGCCGGACTCACGATGGGGGCCGATGATTATGTCACCAAACCTTTCTCCTTCGAGGAACTCCTCGCCCGCATACAAGCCGTTCTTCGACGGAAGGGCGGCGGAGAGGAGGCCGAGGCCATCGTCTCCTCCGGCATCGCGGTGAACCCCGACACCCACGAGGCGTACCGGGGGAAGGAACGCATAGACCTCACGCGCACCGAGTTCGCCATGCTCGAGCTCATGATGAGCCATCCGAAGCGGGTCTTCACCCGAGAGACGCTTTTGAACCGCATATGGGGCTTCGACTATCCCGGCGACACGAACGTGGTGGATGTCCACATAAGCCATCTCAGGCGGAAACTGGACGCCGTCGGCGTCGAGGCGCGCCGCGTCATACGAACCGTGTACGGCATGGGGTACACCTTCCGCCCCAAAGACCCGGAAAGTCCGGCGAGAGATGAAGCGGTGGAATAACCTCCCGCTTCGCTTCCGGCTCACCTTCCTTTACGTGTGCCTTCTCGGGTTGCTCATGGCCGTCCTCGGCGCGCTCTTTTATTACGATGTGCGGAGCTTCCTCATAGACTCGACCGCCACGCGATTGCGGGCGCAGGCGAAGCCCATCGTGGACGAGTCCCTCCAAAACCTCGGCTCCGAAGCCGACGTCACCGGGATCTCCGAGAACCTCAGCCGCGCCATAACCTCCCGCGACACCACCGCCGTCGTCCTCGACGCCGAGGGCGAATATCTCGCCGACGGTCGGAGGCTCGAAGAAGAATCGCCACCCGTCCCGCCGAACGCTGAGTACGTGGAGGTGGCCCTCGGAGGCGACAACGAAGTCGAGTACATAGACACCGCCTCGTTCGAGGAGAGGATGCTCGTGCTTTTCATCCCGCTCCGCTCCGCCGCCGACAACGACGATATCATCGGCGCCATCCAGTTGAATACGCCGCTCACCTTCACCGATGAATTGCTTTCGCAAGAAAGGCTCCTCATTGGGACGGGCATCGTGATCGCGCTCGCCGTCGGGACGCTCGGTGGGTTCTGGATCACCGGCTCGGCCCTCTCCCCCCTCCGTCGCATGGTCGCGACGTGCCGCCGCGTCGCCTCGGGCGACCTCGGGGAGCGGGTGAACCTCCCGCACCGAAAAGACGAAGTCGGACAGCTCGCCGCCGCCTTCGACGACATGGCCGAGCGCATCGAGGCGACCTTCGCCGCCCAAAGACGCTTCACCGCCGACGCCGCCCACGAACTCCGGACCCCCCTCACCGCCCTCGGCGGCTCCCTCGAAGTCCTCATGAGGGGATCGAAGGACGACCCGGAGGCGACGAACCGCCTCATACAAGGAATGCACCGCGAGGTGCTTCGCCTCGGGCGCCTCGCCGAGCAACTCCTCGACATGTCGCGCCTCGAAGCCCCGATGGCAATGAATCACCAGGACAGCCACCTCGCCAAGTTCTTCGAGGAGTTCTCTTCGCAGGCTGGGCACCTCGCCCGCGACCGGAGCCTCGCCATCGAGGAAGGGCCGCCGAGCACCATTCTCCACGCCGACCCGGACACCTTCAAGCAAGCCCTCTTCAATTTGACCGACAACGCCGCGCAGCACACCCCGCCCGGAGGGAAAATAAACCTCGGGTGGAGCGAGGAGAACGGCTCCGTCGAAGTGTGGGTCGCCGACGAGGGCGAAGGCATCCCACCGGACAACATCCCGCACATCTTCGAGCCTTTCTACCGGGGCGACCGCTCGCGATCGAGGCGACGCGGAGGAGCCGGCCTCGGACTCGCGCTCGTCAAAAACATCGTCGAGTCGCACGGTGGGAAAGTCCACGTCGAAAGCGAGGAGGGAAAAGGATCCCGCTTCACCATAGCCCTCCCGAAGGAGGCTCTCCCGTCCCGCAAAAACGGCTCCCCCGCGAAGGAATGACACGGGGCCGCCGGGATCGAACCCGGCCTCCCGAAGCAAACCCGGCTTTCCGCCTTTCGTTTGGCCGCGATCCCCGACGATGAGATTCGCCGTCAGCGAAAGCACTCTCCCGCATGACGCATCACAACGCCGCCTTATAACTTTCCCTCGCCTCGACGCGAGAGATCCACGCCCGAACGTTCGGATACCCTTCGAGGGATACGATGCTCTTCTCCTCCATCTCACGAAGCTGGACGAAGTTCCCGGCGTACGCGACATCGGCGAGCGAGAATTCGCCCACGAGATAATCGCGGCCTTCGAGTTGCTTTTCGAGGTCGTTCAATATGGCGGCGAGTTTCTCGTCGGCTTCGGAGATTTTCTCTTGGGAGTATCCGCGCTCGCGCCCGATGCTCGCGCCGAAGAGGGCCGGGAAGAATTTGTCATCGGCGAAGGCCATCCAAACCCTCGCGGGCGCCCGCTGTTTGGGGTCGGCGGGAAGCAAAGATATTCCGTCCGCGACCTCGTCCAAATACTGGTTCACGACGTTCGACTCGTAAATAGAGTCCCCGTCCACGACGACGACCGGGACTTTCCCGGTGGGGCTTGCGGCTAAAAACTCGTCGCTTTTGTTCGAGAGATCCACTTCGTACGTCTCGAACTCGACGCCCTTCTCGCGCAGAACCATCCTGGTTCGCCGAGCGTATGGTCACCGCTGCGTGTTGTATAGCTTCGCCTTCAAAGCCCCTCCTTCGGATATTTTCCGGCGATGCTATCACAGCCGGGTCGCTCGGCGACCTCACCGCTCCTACACTCCCTTCCCGGCCCGCTCCGGAAGCCCCCCGTCTTCATGCCGCCCTTCGGAGCGAGCGTCCGCACGGGTTCGGCTCGTAGGCGCGCATGCGCGAGGAGATTCCGGACCGATTCTCTATCTCGATTCGCGCTTCTCACCGGAATCTTCCAGCGGAATGTCTCCGGCCTCGATCATGACGACTCTGCCATCCTCCCAAGAGGCGACGGGGTTTCCGGCCCGCTTGTGATCGAGCAATGCCCTCCGCGCAGCGAAGCGCAATATCCTCTCCACTTCCTTCCCATGAGACACAAGCAAATCTTTCGATTCATGCACGTCTATTCGCATTGCGCCGCCCCTTTCGCTATCCGTACATTGCGATGTTGTCCGTGCGCCATTCGAGGAGGCGGCTCCGCATTTCCTCGACGTCGCGGAGGCGGTTCCGGGCGAGGTCGTCCTTTTCGAGGGGGTCTTCGGCGAGGTTGTAAAGCTCGTCGGGGGATTCTCCGAAGTAGTGGATGAGCTTCATGTCGCCTTCGATGCGGGCGAGGCATACTTCGTCGTCCTCGCAGGCGAAGTTCAGCGGGCGTTCGTCGGTGATCGAATACAACGACTCTCCGGTGTATCCGACGTTTTGCGGCTCGTAGCCGAGAAGGTCGAGGACGGTCGGGGCGAGGTCGAGGTGGTTCACCGGAGCTTCGACGCGGCTCGGTTCGGGGTTTCGCGGGTCGTGGATGATCAGCGGCGCCCGGGTCGCCTCCTCGTAGACGACGTTTCCGTGGCCCGTCTCCCCATGCTCGCCGAAAGCCTCGCCGTGGTCGCCGTACACGACGAAGATCGTGTCCTCGTAAAGCCCGAGTTCCCGGTATTGCTCGAAGAGGTTCTTCAGGAAGAAGTCCACGTAGCGAACGGAATTGAGATACCGGTTCATCTCGTCGTCCTCGGCGAAGTCCTCGATGCCGTATGTGTCGGGGGCGAGGTATTCGTGGTGGGGCGTGATGGTCTCGTATGACGCGAGGAACGGCTCGTCGGAGTTCTCGGCGAGCCAGTCGCGGCTCGGCTCGAGAAGCACGTCGTCCTCGTAGCCGAAATAGTTCGCCCGCTGGAAGCC
The DNA here is from genome assembly GCA_013697825.1 of Rubrobacter sp. Classification (GTDB taxonomy): domain Bacteria; phylum Actinomycetota; class Rubrobacteria; order Rubrobacterales; family Rubrobacteraceae; genus JACCWD01. The sequence goes on along the minus strand of JACCWD010000156.1, from coordinate 16,674 downwards.
CTCGGTGCCGCGCTCGGAGCCGGGGACGCGACGCAGGCGATCCTCACGTACGACGAGAATCCGACCGCCGAGGAAGTCGCCGCCGTCGAGGAGACCGGGGTCGCCGTCCACACCTTCGACGAGCTTCCGATGCTCGCCGTACAAGGAAACGCCGCGCAATTGAATGATCTTCTCTCGCTCGACGCGCTCGCGAATGACGGGGTGCGAGGGATCTTCGCCAACGAGAGGCTCGAATACTTCCTCGACGAGAGCGTGCCGCTCATCGGGGCGGACACCGTGAACGAAGAACTCGGCTTCACGGGCGAGGGCGTCGGGGTCGCGGTCATAGACTCGGGCGTGGACGGGACGCACGGGGACGTGAGGTTCCCCGAGAGAACCGTCCAAAACGTGAAGATACTCGGAGACAACATTTTCACCGGGCAGACCATCGCCCTCGAAAACCAGCCGAACACCGACACGTCGAGCGGCCACGGCACACACGTCGCGAGCACCGTCGGCGGGGATGGAACCGAGAGCGGCGGAAGGTACGCCGGAGTCGCGCCGGACGCGGATCTCGTCGGCGTCGGGGCGGGGGACACGCTCTTCATCCTTTACGCGCTCGAAGCCTTCGACTACGTTCTCGAAAATCAGGAAGAACACAACATACAAATCGTCTCGAACTCGTACGGCACGTCCGGTGAATTCGACCCCGAAGACCCGCTCAACGTCGCCACGAAGGCCGCGCACGACGCGGGTATGACCGTCGTGTTCGCGGCGGGCAACGCGGGGCCGGAGGAGGACACGCTCAACCCGTACGCGGTCGCTCCGTGGGTCATCGGCGTCGCCGCCGGGGAGAAGGACGGGCAAACCCTCGCGGAGTTCTCGTCGAGGGGTCGTCCGGGCGACGAGCTTTACAAGCCCGACATCACCGCTCCGGGCGTGGACGTCGACGCGGCGAGGTCGCTCACGTGCGCCATATGCACGAGCGGCCCGGAGAACCCGAGGTATGCCACCCTCTCCGGCACGAGCATGGCGACCCCGCACGTCTCGGGCGTCGCCGCGCTCATGGAAGAGGCGAACCCGAACCTCACCCCGGATGAGACGTTGGAGATCATCACCTCCACCGCCATCCCGATGCCATACGAAGAGTTCGAAGCCGGCTCGGGCTACATAGACGCCCTCGCCGCGACCACACAGGCCGCCGGTGGAGGAGCGACCCCGACGGCGAACGAACGCGCCAAAGGAAAGGGCCAGGGCGCGAACCGCTAAATCGAGCGACGCAAACCAGCGAGCGCGAACACAGCGAACTCACGGGAGGAGCCTTCGGGCTTCTCCTTTTTCGTGGATTTTTCATTGCAATTTGCGGCCCGCGTGTTTAATCTGATGTTGTTCTCTTTACGTATTAAGAAGAGTATCTAAAAAGTCCAAGAGTATCTAAAAAGTCCATTTGACACGGGCAGGCGCGAGGAAGGAAGCATACATGTCGAGACGAGCCACGAGGGAAGCTAGGAAAAAAAGCCGCACCGGACTATATGTACTGGCTGCATGCTGTGTTGTGATCGGGGCTTTGCTCTTCGGGCTGAGCGCGATGAACACCACGGCCTCGACGGAAACCGTCAACGAAGTCTCGCCGCCCGAGACCGCCGAGGCTCCGGAGCCGGTCGAGGCGACTGAGGAGGAGACGGTCGAGGAAGAGCCTGCCCAAGAGGAGACGACCCGCGAAGAGGCCGAGGCGACCGAGGAAGACCCCGCCGAGGAGCAGGACGCCATACCGGCGGCGGCTGGCACGGATCTATCCCTCACCGTACCGAAGATGGGGCTTTACGACGACAACGTCGTGAACGACGTTTCGGAAGCAACGCTCACGAACGGGGCGGGCAAGATCCCCGAGACCGGTTTCCCGTGGGAAGAAGGAGCGAACACGTACATCGCCAGCCACGTCCTCGGTTACGAAGGAACCGGAAGCTATATGCACTTCGCGGAGTTGCCCAACTTGACCTACGGGGATGAGATCACGCTCAAAGACTCCAACGGTACGGTCTACACCTACAAGGTCAACGAGATCCTGGAAGTCTCCATCTACGACACTTGGGTGATAAACCCGACGGGCGAGGACATAGTCTCTCTGCAAACCTGCATAAACCCACCCGCTTACGACGTGCGCCTCGTCGTGCGCGGCGAGCGCGTGGGCGTGGACATCGCCTAGAAAATACGAACTTCGGGATTTCGAGAGGGGGCGGAGACAAATCTCCGCTCCCTTTGCCGTTTCTGATACAGTTCTTTCATGGAGGAGTTCGCTAACGCATGGGAGAGGTTTTCATCCGAACGGGTTCTCGAATTCGGGGGACACACGGATGCCTCATGGAAAGGCTCCCACTCCGTCTCGGCGTGCCTCGTGCTTCCGGTGGACGACGGTGAATTCCGGGATCGCCTCGAACCGCTCCGGGACGCGCTCCGTCCTTTCCCGTTCGTCTCTCTCCACCCCGACCACTTCATGCACGTCACCCTCGCCCCCATCGGCTTCCCCGTGGACGAGCCGGAACACGAAGAAGAAGTCTCGTGGGACGACCTCGAAGGGATCGAGGCGAACGCACGCGACGCGCTCGCCGACACGCGCCCCTTCCCGCTCACGCTCGCCAATTTGAACGCCTTCCCGGCGGCGGCCTTCGTGGAGGTTCACGACGAAAGCGGGCGGCTCGGCAATCTATGCGACGCGCTGCGGAAGATCCCCGGCCTCCAAAAGACATCGAGCCTCCCGCACCTCACCCTCGCGTATTTCCACGCCCTCGAAGGCGCGGAGGCCCCCGAGGATCTCATCCACGCCATAGAAAAATACCGCGACTGGGAGGTCGCGGAGATCGAGGCGAAAGAAGTCAAAATATCGCTCCTCGAACTCGACTCCGCCTATCCGCACCCCAAAGCGCGGGCGAGGATAAAACTCGGGTGAGGCGTATTTCGGCGAAAGCCGAAATACGCGCCGTTGGCTTTTAGCGATTAGCCGTTAGCAAAAGCTACTTCCCGACCACTTTCGGGGTGATGAGCCAAAGGAGTTCTCCGGCTCCGGCTTTGGGCGGGCCGTCGAAGCGAATACATAGTGCGCCGCCTTTTTTTATCCGGATCTCCGCCCCGTCCTCGTCGCCGCAAAGGAGGTACGACGCGAGTTCGTGGAGCTGCGGACGATGCCCGACGAGGGCGACGGCGTTCGAGTCGGCGGTCGTTTCGAGAGCGATGACGGCCTTCTCCGGCGGCACGTCCGGTTCCATCGCCGGGAATGATTCGGGGGCGGGCCATCCGGCGGCTTCGTGCAAAATCTCCGCCGTTCTCCACGCCCGCTCGAATGGGCTGCTGAAAAGCCTCGGGATGTCGGGGGCGATGCGCCCGATCTCCTCCGCCACCCCCCGGAACCGCTCCTCACCCTCCGGCGTGAGCGTCCGCAATGAATCGTCGGGCCACCGATCATAGTCGCGGTCGTGGGCGACCGCGTGCCGCACGAGATAAAGTTTCACATCCTCCCCCTCATTCCGCGCCCGGACGGTCTTTGTCCATCTTGTTTTTCAGGCGCTTCCACCGCTTCCCCTTTACCTCCGAGTACGCCGGCGGAAACTCCTCGCGAAGCTCCCCGACGAGCGTTTCGTACCGGTGCGAGATGCCGCCCATCACGAAGACGGTTCGTGGCGAGACGGCACCTCCGCGCCTCTCCTTCGCGGGGAGCGCGAGTTCACGCAACTGGCTCATGGCGACCTCCGCGTCTTGATGGTCGCCGAGTACATCTTGTAAGGATTTGAGCGACTTCGTGAGGTCGGTCGCGGGCTTGCCGTATATCTTCGAGAAGAATTCGAGCGCGTACCGGAGCCGCTTCCCCCTCTTCCGAAGCTCGTGATAATCCTCGGCGGGCGAGCCCTTCTCGACGACATCCCCGGCCTTTCGGAACTTCCGGTACCGCTTCGTTATGAGTTCCGGGCCGACCTCGCGCACGGTCCTCCGCGCATACTCCGAGCGACGAGCCGGGCCGCGGACGAGAAACGCGGAGTACGTTTCGACGAACTTCGCGTACCGGCGGGAGTCGAGGGCGCGGAGCATCGCCCTTCGCTCCTTCGTCCGCCTCTCTTCGAGGACGTCCCGGAGTTCTCCGAGGGGTTCGCGGTCGTCGGGGGCGGCGTCTGAAATCCACTCTTCGAGTTGTTCGAGTTGAACGTCGAGGTCGCGCACTTCGCCGAGGACGCCCGAGATCCACTTCAGTTCATCACGCAATTTCTTCGATCTCACGGGGAGCGCGTCCTTGAAAATCTGCATCGCCGCCCGAAGCCGACGACCCGTGACCCGCATATCGTGAAGCTCCTCCGAGTCCTCGCCGATGCGCGTCCCCGGCTCATGCGCCAAAAACTTCCCGAACTGCCCCCGCATCACTGCGTATGCGACCTCCCCGACGGGCATCGAAGAGGATACTTCCGTAGGGCCGAAATCCGGCTCCACGGGCGGGGAAAGCTCGCTCGCGAGAAGCCCCGCCTCGAACTTCGAGGTCGTCGAGGGCGTGAGGCGGCACCCCCGGCGAAGCTCCTCGACGAACGGTGAAACGAGATCCGTCGTACCGCTCTCGACCTCCACCTCGACGCGGCGAAGCACGGCGGGAGCACCGTCCCCGACCGGAATCTCCGTCTCGTCGAGCGCGACCTCCGCGACGGTCGCGGCGACGCTTTCGGCGAGGCTCGCGGCTTCGCCGTCCACGCCATCGCCACCCGCCCCGTCCACATCGAAGGCGGCTTCGTACGTCTTTCGTTTCGTGCGGACTTCGAAGAGGGTTCGGATGGATTTCTGCCCGACGAGGGCGTGGACGCGCTCCCCGACCGGGCCGCCGGACTTCGGAAGCTCGAAAGGGTCATTCGAGGAGAGAGACTCGGAGATTTCACGCCGTTTTTTCACTCCTCCGTCGTCGTCAAAGGAAGAAGCGACGAGCTTCATCGTCGCCTCGATTTCCCCGCCCTTCTCGCGGATGCGAAGGGCGTATCCGGCGCGGAACATGCGCCAGTCATCGGTGTCGAGGTACACATCCGACATCTCCTTCTCGCCGGAGGGGGACACCTTCGCGCTGTTCGATGAGAAACCCTCCAGCCAGCGGGCGACGGGGCGCACGTCGAGGGCATCGAATTGCCACTCGACTTCGACGTGATCGGCGGTTTCCGGCGCTTCCGAGGCGCTCATGTCGTCCCACATATCCTTTACGACGGATGCTTTGCGCGACGCGGCATTTTAGCAAAGTATCATTCGTCGCACATCGGAAAAAGTCGCCACCCGAAGCCCTCGCCCCGCGCCGTATTCCGGGGGCGTTCGGATATGGAAGCCAACGCGAACGGTTAACCCGGCTCCTCCAAAAGCGAGGCCTGACTATCCAAAGGCTCCTCGCCCTCCGTCGGCTCGACCCGCTCGAAGGAGCCGTCCGCTTTGAGTTCCCACGAGTTCACGGTGTCGAGAAGTTGAAGATCGAGGATGCGCCGGACTTTCTGGCGGTGGCGCTCCTCGCGAAGCGGGAAAAGCTGTTCGACCCTTCGGTCGAGGTTTCGCTGCATGAGATCCGCGCTCCCGAGGTATATCTTCTCCTCGTCGTCGCCGAACGCGAAGATGCGAGCGTGCTCCAAAAACCTCCCCACGAGCGAGACGACCCGTATGTTGTCGCTCACGCCCTCGATGCCGGGGCGGAGGCAACATATGCCCCGAATTATCAGCTCCACTTTGACTCCGGCTTGCGACGCTTCGTAAAGCGCCTCGATGATGCGCGGGTCGGTGAGCGAGTTCATCTTTATGGTGATGCGGGCCGACTCACCGGAGCGGGCCTTTTCGGCCTCGTCCTCGATCATTTTTATGATTCCCTCCCGGATGCCGAGCGGGGCGACCATGAGCTCTTTGTAATCTTCTTGCTCAGAGTACCCGGTGAGGTGGTTGAAAAGATCGGAGACGTCCTCCGCGAGCGCGGCGTCGTCCGTGAAGTACGAAAAATCCGTGTATACGCGGGCCGTGGAGGGATTGTAATTTCCGGTTCCGAGGTGAATGTACCGTCGGAGGCCGTTCCCCTCCCGCCTCACGACGAGGCAAAGTTTGGCGTGGGTTTTCAGACCGACGAGGCCGTATGCGACGTGGACTCCCTGCGACTCGAGCTTCCTCGCCCACCCGATGTTCGGCTGCTCGTCGAAGCGGGCTTTGAGTTCGACGAGGACGGCGACTTGTGTTTGCTCGTCGCGGGCGTCCGAAAGCGCCTCGGTGATCGGGGAGTTCGACCCGACGCGGTACAAAGTTTGTTTTATAGCGAGAACATCCGGGTCGGAGGCGGCGGCCCGCACGAACTCCACGACGGGCGCGAAGGACTCGTACGGATGGTAAAGGAGGATGTCGCCTTGACGGATGGCTTGCGTGACGGAGCGGGCGTTCCGGAGTTCGCCCGGCACCCTCGGGGTTACGGGCGGATACAAAAGCTCCGGTCGGTCGAGGTGGGTGAGTTCTTCGAGTTCGGCGAGTCCGAGCGGCTCCGGAACCGCATAGACCGCGCTCGCCCCGATCCTCAAATTCTCCGAGAGCCACTCGCGAAGCTCGTCCGGCATCGCGTCGGTGACGACGAGGCGCACACCCTGTCCGAACCACCTCCCCGCGAGTTCGTCCTCGATCGCCTGAAGGAGATCGGAGGCTTCGTCCTCCTCGATCACGAAGTCCGCGTTCCTCGTTACCTGAAAGGCGTAACTCGCGGCGATCTCCTTCCCCGGAAAAAGCTCGTCGAGGTTCGCGGCGATGACCTCCTCGACGCGCACGAGACGTATCTCCGGCCTCCCGCCGCCGCTGTCGGACGCCTCGTCCGGGAGCCGCATGAAACGCCCGATCGTCGTCGGAACCTTCACCCGCGCCGAAACATTCCGCCCCTCATCCTCGATGACGACGAGCAAATTCAACGAGAGGTTCGAGATATGCGGGAAGGGATGCGCCGGGTCTATGGCGAGCGGAGTCAAAACCGGAAGCACCTCTTTGGCGAAGCGTTCCCGAAGCTCTCGTTTCTCGGCGGCCCGGAGCTTCTTATGCGGCAGGATCCTCACCCCCTCTTCCCCGAGTTCGGAGAGGATGTCGGACAACGCCTTCCTCTGGTTTTTGAAGAACTCCACCGTGCATTCGCGGATGCGGGCGAGTTGCTCCTCGGGCGTCATCCCGTCCGGCACGGGGTTCGGAAGCTCCGAGGCGACTTGTTGCTGCAAACCCGCGACCCGGATCATGAAAAACTCATCCAAATTCGTCACGGTGATGGAGATGAAGCGGATTCTTTCGAGGAGCGGATGCCTCTCGTCGAAGGCTTGCGCGAGGACGCGGTCGTTGAAGCCGAGCCACGAAAGCTCGCGGTTTATATAAAGTGACGGATCCGAAAGATTCGGCCTCTTCGCTGTGTCGGTCATATCTCCCTTCCTTCCGAGAGGCACATCAAAGCCCCTTCCCGTATCCCCCCGCGCACCACGGTGAGCTCGTCTTTCTCGAAACGGTCGAGTATCGCCGCGAGCGTCGTCGCCGCTGCGGGCATGACCCGCGCTCGTTCGGGCGCGAGGCCGTACTCCCTCGCCAAAGCCCCGGACGAGTCCTCGGAAATTTCCTCGGCGAGGCTCCGAAGACGCTCTGAAGTGAGAATGTCGTCCGTTATTTTCAGGATCGCCCGCGCCGAGCCGCCGACCGCCACGACCGGAACCTTCGACACGAGATTCCACTCCGGCAACGTCTTCTTCACGTGCTCCTCGAGGGCTTTCAATTGCTTCTTCTTCGGCGGGTCGTTCTCGACGAACTTCTCCGTCGTCCGGTTCGTCCCGAGCGGAAGGGAAACTTGCATGAGAGGGCCGCTCGACGCTTCGCCGAGGATTAATTGCGCGGAGCCGCCGCCGAGGTCGACGACGAGCGCGGAGCCTTCCCACGGCGTCCCGACCGCCGATACGGCACCCATAAAACCGAGTTCGGCCTCCTTCTCGCCGGAGATGAGGCGCATTTCGAGGCCCGTTTCCCTCTCCACCCTCTCGCCGAGTTCCGGGCCGTTCTCCGCGTCGCGGACGGCGCTCGTCGCGAGGATCACGGGCTCTTTCGCGCCGTTCAATGCGGATATTTTCGTGAACAAACTTATGGCTTCACAGGCGAGGGAGAGCCTTTCGTCCTCGATGCGCCCGGTTTTGTCCACCCCGGCGCCGAGCCTCGCGGAGACCTTCTCGCCGGTGACGGGGAAGACCGTCCCGTCCCTCACCTCCCCGACGAGCAAATGGATCGTGTTCGATCCCACGTCTATGACCGAAAGCCTCGCCAAAGTGCGTCCCTCCAAGCCGTCCGAAAAACAAGTGAACCCATACACCCACAATAATAACCGCCACCCACCGGGAGTGATATATTGCGTGTGTCGGCAATAATGACAATGAATCCCAAGATTCTCATGGAGGCGGCTATCTCCGGCAAAAAGAAGTCGAACGGGAAACCGAAGGGGAAACAGGCGAAGGTTCGGGACTACGAGGCGCACGTCCTCGTATGCAAAGGCGGCGACTGCAAAAAGCGCGGCTCGAAGGACGTGAAGAAAGCCCTCAAGGACGAACTCCGCTCCGTCGGCATGAACCGCGATGTCCGCCTCGACTCGGTCGAGTGCCTCGGCCTTTGCAAACACGGCCCGAACGCCATCGTATACCCCGGCGGAACATGGTATCTCGGCCTCGACGAAGGCGAAGCGAGGGAAGTGGCGAGGAGCCACATAAAGAACGGCGAACCCGTCGAGCATCTCGCGGCGGAGTTCCGCCCAAAGAAGAAGGCGAACTGAGGCGGCTTCGCCGCCGTTATTGGTTGGTCGCTTCGCTCCCGGTTGGTGGTTATTGGTTTTGTATTTGCCAATAACCAATAACCACCAACCAATAACCGGAGCGGAGCCGAAGGCGGAGCGACAAACGTTTCGCACGCGCCACGACGGGTACGATGGCACAAGCGATGCGAAGGAGGCACACTCCATGTCCGAAGAAAACAGGAACGATACAAACCGGGACGACTCGAACCGGGAGGAAACGCCCGGAAGGCAGAAAATACAGCGCGACGATACGGGCGACGACACGGGTTCGCAAGGCGACCAGAATAAGAGCGGCGTTGACAAGCTCATAGACAAGGCGCAGGAAAAAGGAGTCTTCGACAAAGCGGCGAAGACACTCAAAGACAAGTTCGGGGGCGGCGGGAGCGGAGGAAGCAAAGGCCGCTAAAACCGACGGAGTTTTCAGGGAATGGAGGGCCGGGGTCGTAACGCCCCGGCTTTTTTCGCGTTCGTTACGTGATGCTCGTGAGTTCGCCTTGAACGATGAGGCGTTCGGAGTAGTCCGGGAGCGTGCACGTTTGGAGGCTTATGATGTTTTTGCCCGGGATGGGGGCGGTTACGTGGTATGCGTCCGGGGCGACGGTCATTTTCTCGAAGACGGTGTATGTGTACGTCGAGCCGTTCGCGTCCTCGATGATGATCTCGTCGCCGTTCTCGAGCTTGTTGAGATCGCGGAACTGGAGGAAGCTCCCGGTTCCGGGGTACCCGAGGCGATGACCCGCAATGTACACGTTCGCCTCGGCGTCCCACGGGAAGCCCGTCCCCTCGACGTGAACCGCTCCCTTGTCGAGGGCGGCGGTGTCGCTCGCCGCGGCGGTGAAAACCGGGGCGTCCGACACACGCGACATCTCCGGCACGGTGAGGGTCATGTCGGTGGTCTGCGGGGCTTCGGCCCCGCCGATGGTCGCCCGGACCATCCCCGCGACGGCGTCTCCCGCGCCGAGCATCGAGTACCCGAGAAGCCCGATCCCGGCGAAGACCATGACGAGGCTGAGTATCGTCGCGAGGCCGCGCTTTTTGCGGGGCGCGCTTTGCTTGCGGCGATTCTCCGTTCGGAAGTTCGCCTCCGAACGTTTCGACGGCTCACGACGCTTCGGTTTGTCGGCTTTTTTACGGCGGGGTTCGCTGCGAGGACGGCGCGGGATCCCACCGAAAATCGAGGAGCGATACTTCTTCATGCCGACCTCCCTTCTTCAAAGAACTCGGGGCTACGTGCTTGCATACACAATGTTACCCTCGCAACATTACGTTCCGATAACAAAAGTAGGCTTCGTCGGTTACGTTTGGTGAGGCGCACGGGCGGTGAAGCTATCATAAAAGCGCGGGCGTGTCCGTATGTATATAATTCTCCCCGTGAAGATAGGGGTTCCAAAAGAAGTAGCCGAAGGGGAGAGTCGGGTCGCCATCGTCCCCGAAACTGTCGGGAAGCTCGTGAAAAACGGCTTCACCGTCGGCGTCGAGTCCGGCGCGGGCCGCGACTATAATCTCGACGAGGCTTATAAAGAGGCCGGGGCGGCAATCGTCGAGGAAGCGGCGGACATATACGGCGATGCCGACATCATCATAAAGGTTTCGCACCCCTCGGATGAGGAGATCGGGCATATGAAAGAGGGGCAAACCCTCATATGCTTCCTCAACGGGCCGACGCATCCCGAGGTCGTAAAGAAGCTCGCGGACGCGGGGGTCACGGTGTTCTCGAACGAGGCGATACCCCGGACGAGCGTCGCACAGGCTATGGACGCGCTGTCTTCGATGGGCTCCATCGCCGGGTACAAAACGGCGATCATCGCCGCCGACACGCTCGGGAAGTACGTCCCAATGCTCTCGACGGCGGCGGGGACGACGAAGGCGGCGAAGGTGATGGTGTTCGGGATCGCCGTGGCCGGGCTTCAAGCCATCGCCATTATGAACCGCCTCGGGGCGGAGGTCTTCGCCTATGACATAAGGCCGGAGACGAAGGATCAAGCACAAAGCCTCGGCGCGACCTTCCTCGACTCCGAAGACGTGGAGGAGGACGGCGAAGAGGACGAGAACGACGAGTTCGTCGAGTACGAGCCGGAGGGTTTCAACAAGTTCATGTCCTCGCTCGGTTTTTATTCCTTCTCCGAACCCCCGAGGGACGAATACATCGTCGAAGGCGAGGAGGAAGAAGGCGAGGGCGACGAAGAGGACGAGGGGTGGTCGAAGGAGAAGCTCGACGCGGATCAAGACCTCATCCGCGAGAGGCTCCCGGAGATGGACATCGTCATAACGACCGCGCTCGTCCCGGGGAGGAAAGCCCCGGTTTTGGTCGACAAAGCGATGGTCGAATCCATGAAGCCGGGGTCGGTGGTCGTGGATCTCGCCGCGGAGTCCGGCGGAAACTGCGAACTCACCGAGGCCGGGGAGACCATCGAACACGAGCAAGTCGAAATCCTCGGCCCGGTGAACTTGCCGAGCGAGATGCCGATCCACGCGAGCCAATTATTGTCGCGGAACATGCTCAATCTGATAAACCACATCACCGAGGTCGAGTCGGAGGACGGCGAGGAGAAGAAGCCGAAATTAAACCTCGACTTCGAGGACGAGATCATCGCGAACACGTGCATAGCCCACGGCGGCGAAATCCGCCACGAGCCGACGAAAGAGGCGTTGTCGGAGTCGTCGGGATCTTCGGAGAGCGAGGCGAGCTAAATTGCAAGAGACGCTCATACAGCTTGCGATCTTCATCATGGCGGGCTTCCTCGGCTTCGAGCTTATTTCCCGCGTCCCGAACCTCCTCCACACCCCGCTCATGAGCGCGACGAACGCGATACACGGCATCATTCTCGTCGGAGGCATGATCACGATAGCCGCCGACGGCCCCGCGTGGGTGAAGTTCGTCGGGTTCCTCGCCGTCTTCTTCGGCGCGCTCAACGTCGTCGGAGGTTTTTGGGTGACGAACCGGATGCTCTCGATGTTCCGCCCCCCGAAGGCGCGAGTGAAGAAAAGAAAGGGCTAAATTTTGCAGATCGCGTCCTTCCTCGCATACCTCCTCGCCGCCGCGCTCTTCATCATCGGCATACGAAGGCTTCGTAAACCGGAGACGGCGCGTTCGGGGAACACCATCGCCGCCGTCGGGATGACGGTCGCACTCATCGCCACCCTTTTCGTCATCGAGTTCGAGAGCCTCCTCCTCATCGGTGCGGCGGTTCTTCTCGGGTCGGTGGTCGGGGCGGTGACGGCGCAGCGCGTCCAAATGACGGCGATGCCCCAAATGGTCGCCGCATACAACGGCGTCGGAGGCGGCGCGGCGGCGCTCATCGCGCTTTCCGAGTTTTATCATTTGAGCGAGGAAGGCACGCTCGGGGTCGTGGCGGGGACGACCATTCCGCTCACGGTTCTCGTCGGGTCGGTGAGCTTCATGGGGAGCGTGGTGGCGTTCTCGAAACTTCAGGAACTCGCTTTCACCGGTTCGGTGACGTTCCCTCTTCAACAAGTCGTGAACGCGGTTCTTTTCCTCGGAATACTCGTCCTCGCGGCGAATGCTTTTCTCGACGGGGCGATTCTTCCATTCATCCCCCCCGTCGCATCGGTTCTCGCGGTTCTCTTCGCCTCGCTCGTCCTCGGGGTGCTTCTCGTCATCCCCATCGGCGGCGCGGATATGCCGATCGTCATTTCGCTTTTGAATGCTTTCACCGGACTCGCCGCCGCTGCGTCGGGCTTCGTGCTCGGAAACTATATTCTCATCATCGCCGGAACCATCGTCGGGGCGTCCGGCACCATTCTCACGCGGCTCATGAGTGGTGCTTTGGGACGGCCTCTCGGGAAGATCATCTTCGCGGGGATCGCGGCTTCCGGCGGCTCGAAGGAGGAGCTCGAGGAGCGTCCGGTGAACGACGTATCGGCGAGCGCGGTCGGCGAGTTTTTGTCGGACGAGGCGAACAAAGTGATCATCGTGCCGGGGTACGGCCTCGCGGTCGCGCAGGCGCAAAGCGTTATGAAGGATCTCGTCGAGGTTCTCGAAAAGGGGGGGACGGAGGTTCTCTTCGGGATACATCCCGTCGCCGGACGGATGCCCGGGCATATGAACGTGCTTATGACGGAGGTGGGGATTTCGTACGAAAAGCTCCTCGACCTCGAAGATGTGAATCCCGAGTTCGAGGACGCGGACGCGGCGATCATCGTCGGTGCGAACGACGTGGTGAACCCGGCGGCGAACGACCCGGAGAAGGACACGCCCATAAGCGGCATGCCCATCCTCGAAGTCGGGAACGCCAAGCGCGTCATCTTCATAAAGCGCTCGCTCTCACCCGGCTTCGCGGGGGTGGACAACCCGCTTTTCTACGACACCGACAATACGATGATGCTCTTCTCCGACGCGAAACAGGGTTTGGAGGAGGTCGTCGAAGCCGTGAAGAACGGCTGACGAACTCCGTCGACGGTACCGAACCTCGACCGTGATCCTCCGAAAAGCGAAAGGCTTCTCGGGAAGATGAGCTCGGAAACTTCCTCCGAAAGCGTGGTCGAACGAACGGCGGGTGCTTTGAGTGGAGAAGTGTCGGTCGAGAACCTCCGGGAGGCGACGGAGCGGGCCATCGCCGAGGAGATTCTCGAGAGGTCGGGGAGCGATGCCGAGTCCGGTCGTTCGGCGTGAGGAAGCGGGTCGTCGGTTCGCTCTTTTGCGTGAGGCCGTGAATCGAGAGAAACCCGACCGCACGACCTCACCCGAATTTCGTATTATCCGCTCCTCTTCAATTTCCCCGTCCTCTTCGCGTACCTCTCGCCGAGATTGAAAATCCAAAGCCCGAGCGGAACGAAGACGACCCCCATGAAAAGAAGCGGCCATATGGAGGGCCACAAACTCGACAAGCTCGCGCCTTCGAGGAGGGAGGCCCGGATGCCGTCGAGAGCGTACGTCACGGGCGAAAACTGGGCCATCGTTTGCATCCATCCGGGGAGGACATCCACCTCGTAATAAACGCCGGAGATGAGGAGGAGAACGGCGGAGACGATGTACGTAACTTGCTGCCCCTTCTCTGGCGAGAGGAGCGGCATGACCGCGGCGACGACCCCGAAGCCGACGAGCGAGACGCTGCAAATCGCGAGGACGACGAGCGCGCCCGCGTAGTTCACGTTCGCGAGCTCGAGGTCGAAGAAGAGCATGGCGACGGCGAGGATGATGGCGGTGCGGATGATGCCGTATATCACCGCGTATATGCCCATCCCGAGGAGGTGGGTCGCCCGGCTCGCGGGACTCGTGAAGGTGTACTCCATCGTCCCTTCCCACCTCTCCCACGAGACGGTCTCGGAGAGGACGTCGAAGATCATGGAGAGATAACTCCATATGAGCGCGCCGACGAGGAGATACGTCATAAGCCGTGTCGTGTCGATCCCGCCTCCGCCGTCGAGCGCGCCGACGCCCGCCCCGATGAAGGTGATGGTCACCGTGTTCATCATCGTGTATACGAGCCATACGAGTTCCCACATCCAGTATCGCTTCGTCAAATAGTAGTTTCTTTGGACGTATCCCCAGACGGCGACCATCTCCATCAGCCACCGGGGTTTGGATGATGCTTGCATTTTGCTCCCTTCGGTCGCGCTTTTGGTTTTTGGTTTTTGGTTTTATTCCTCCACGCTCGCTTCTTCGACGGTGTATCCGGTCGCCGTCATGAACACTTCTTCGAGGTTCGGGACGCTTCCGTTCGTCGAGTATCTTTCTTTGAGGTTCTCCGGCTCTTCGAGGGCGATTATTTTGCCGTCCATGATGATGCCGACGCGGTCGCAAAGCTCTTCGGCCTCGTCCATGTCGTGGGTGCAAAGGAGGATCGAAGTGTGGTTTCCTGTGAGACCACGCCTCAGCACTATGCCCTCGCCCGGCGCGGCCACGAACCATCCGGTGATGCGAACCTTGCCGTCCGGCGCGGCCTCGGCGTGTACCCCATGCTCCCGGTAGAACTCGCGCCTCTCTTCCGGGGTGGCTTCCTGCGGGTCGCCGAGGAGACCACGGGCGAAGACGTCGTTCCCCCACGGCATGCCGCCGACGACGTGCTGGCCGAGGTCGGGATGCTCGTCCGTGAGGTTTCGGTAGCTCTCCGCCCTCAGCCTCAGGGCGTCCCGGACGCTTTCGAGCGAGTCGAGGGAGGACTGGCGGTTCGTGGCGGCGTTCAACGCTCCCTCCAAAGCCTCGCGCCTCTCCTCCATCTCGGCGAGGTAGCCGTCCAGCTTCTCGTCGCTGATGCGCCCGCTGGCCGCCAGCCTCACGTAACCGTCGGCCTCGACTTCAAGCTCGGACAACCTGCGCGTGAGCAGCCGCCTCTCCTGCGCGGGGTCTCCGGCGAGCCTCGCCCTCTCCTGCTCGACGAGGGCGTCGAAGCGTTCAAGCATCTCCTCGGGGTCGCGCAGCAGCCGGGAGACCGTCAGCCACACGGCCTGTTCTATCTCGACGGCGCGGTGCGTGAATCCGTTGTCGCACTCCTCCTTGCCGTGATGCCCCCGCCGGGCGCAGCGGTAGTAGTGGTAGCGGCGGCTGTCGCCCTTCGCCCGGTACTTCGAGTGGGATTGCATGGACCACCCGCACGGCTCGCCGTGCGGCCTCGTCCCGCCGCACATGAACACGCCGCCCGAAAGCTCCCACGTGCGGCCTCCGCCCTTCGCCACGGTGCGCTCGTTCTGCTCGATGCGCCCCCGCGCCATCTCCAGCCATTCCCTCGGGACGCCGGAGGGAGGCACGGGAACGGCCACCCGGCACTCGTTGCCGTCGTAGTCCGTGCCGACGTACCACCAGACGCCGATGGGAGCCTCCACCCTCGCCGCCACGTCCGGCTTCATGCGGCCCTTCAAGACAAGCTCCCCTACCTCTTCGGCGGTGAACATCTTGTAGCAGTCGTCCCGGACGGCCTCGCGGATGAACGGCTGCGACCACTTCTCCGAAAACGGCTTCGGGTCGAGTCCCTTCCTCTCGCGCTCCTCGGCGATGCACTCCGACCACACGCGGGAGGGAGTGGGCCATCCCTCGCGGTCAAGGGTCTTGCGGGTCTCGTGGATGGACAGCCCGTCGGGGCCGAGCATCTTGAAGATGCGGCGCATGAGCTTCATGTGTTCCTCGTCCACCACGTACCCGTCGCGGTCAACGGTGTAGACGTAGCCGAAGTTCGGCTGTCCGAGGGCGAGGACTTTGCCCTCCCTCGCCTTGCGGAGCTTCCCCCTTCGAGACCTCTTCGCTATCTTGCGCCTCTCCTGCCGCGCCCACAGGTCTTTGATGCCGTTCAGGAACTCCGCGTCCTCCCCCTCGCCCGCGTCGTCAAGCGCCCTCATCTGCGTACCCGAGGCGGCCAGCAGTCCGGCCAACTGGTCCGGGACCGGATGCTCCCCGTACCTGTCGCGGTCAACGGCTATGATGGCGTCCACCTTGCGCTCGCTGACCATTTCGAGGATACGCCTGAGACCCGGACGGTTCAGAACGTCGCGCTTCGAGTCGTCGCCCCCGGCGTCGGCTATCTCATCGAGAACCATGTAGCCCTCGCGCTCGGCCCACGGCCGGCAGTTGTCAAGCTGGGCCTCAAGGCCGTATTCGTGAGCCTGTCGAGTGGTCGAAACCCTCGCGTACAGTATGCACGTCTTCACGATTTCCCCTTTCGTTTCGATGCCCTTATTCTACCATCCGAATGCCCCGAAACCCGCTTAGGTAAGCCAACTCCAGACCTCGCCAGACACGCTGAGAGCCTCTGTGAGAGGCTCGGACGACGCGGCTGATGGTGGAGGTGGGGATCACCAAAGCGTCTCCTGAGAGCCGCCAAGCTCCGGGACTCTCTGCCCGGTCTTTTCTTCCCACCACGCCGCGAACGTCGAGCGGTGGCAGTCCGCCGGATTCTTCTCGTGGCAGAGGAGGA
>JACCWD010000155.1 GCA_013697825.1 Rubrobacter sp. | reverse complement strand
GGCGTCCAGGCTGATCCGGCGTATCCTTAGTGCCATGCGCTGACTCCTTGTGATGAAGGTTGGTGGTGCTTCCTTCACCTTAGCAAGAGAGTCAGCGTATTCGTTAACTAAACCGTATTGCTTTTAGCTCCGTGCGTTTTGCGGATCTCCCCCGGATACATCCCGACTTTCCGAACACGTTTCCGCCGCCGCTTTTTTCAGCTTCCCTTCGAATCTATGACGAGATAATAATGGCACTCCCCCTCGCCCGCGTTGTCGAAGCTGTGCGGCGAGTCGGCCTCGAAGTATATCGAGTCTCCTTCTTCGAGAAATAATTCTTCGCCCCCGACCACCGCTCGAAGCCTTCCCTTTTCGACGGATATGTATTCTTCGACGCCTTCCCGGTGCGGTGGGAATTCGCCCGATGAGCCGCCCTCCGGCACGATGTTTTTTATGAACTCGAGGGCACGGCCGCCGAAGCTCGGGGAGAGGAGATGGCGCTCGAAGCCCGTCTCCGGGTCGCGCATGACCATGCGGCGATCCCGCCCCACAACGATGACTTCCTTCTTTTCCTCGACTCCGACGAGTTGCGAAAGGCTCACTCCGAACCCCTCCGCCAACTTCGCCGCGACGACGAGAGTCGGACTTTTCTCGCCCCGCTCGAGCTTCGAGATCATGGCCCGACTCACCCCCGACATTCCCGAAAGCCCGTCGAGCGTCAAACCCCGCGCCTTCCGAAGCTCCTTCACCCGCCCCCCGAGCCGCCCCGACGACACCGCCTCCACCAATGACTCCACGCCCGTTGACTCCTTGCTAATTTGGTAGACAATATTCTATCATGGTGGAAATTGTGGATTTCGCGGTGGCGGCCTCGCCGTTTTTGGTGGCGGGGTTTTTGCTGATCGGGCTGGGATGGTCGGCTTTGCGGGCGGGGATGGCGGCGTTCGCCGCGGCGGTTCTCGGGGCTGTGTTTTGGCTCGACGCTTCGGGTTTGGGCGGGGCTTTCTTTGCCGGGATCGGGACTTCGTGGAGTGTTTTGTACGTGCTTTTCGGGGGGCTTTTGCTTTACAACCTCCTTTCGGCGGCTGGGGCGGTGGATGCGGTTTCTCGGTTTCTCGGGGCCGTCGAGCCGGAGAAGGAGAGGCTCGCGCTCGGGGTGGTGGTGGGCGCGGCTCCGTTCTTCGAGTCCGTCACGGGGTTCGGGGTGGCGGTCGTCATAAGCGCGCCGATACTCCTCGCGGCGGGGTTCTCGTCGATAAAATCCGCCGTGCTCGCGACGTGGGGGCAATGCGCCGTACCGTGGGGCGCGCTCGGGGTCGGGACGGTGATCGGCGCGGATCTTTCGGGGACGACGTTCGCCGAACTCTCCGATTCGAGCGCGTTTTTGAACGTGCCTCTCTTCGTCGTGTACGCCGTCGCATCCATCATCCTCGCGGGCGGATGGACAGCGGTGGAAAAGCACGGAGTCGAGGCGGTTCTCCTCGGACTCGCCGCGGGGTTCGGGACGCTCGCAACGAGTTTGTATTTCGTGCCGGAGCTTTCGGGAGCGGTCGGCGGCCTCCTCGCCGCGCTCACGTTCCTCGCGCTTCGGTGGCGGCGCGTGAAGGAAGTCCGGGTTCCCGGAAAGGCATTGTTTCCATACGCCGTTCTCGTCGCCCTCATCACGCTCGGGAGCGGGCCGGAGAGGATCGGGGCGACACTCGATGCCCTCGACGACGCCATCGCCCCCTTCTTCACCGGGCCGGGGCTTCCGCTCATCCTCTCGGCGATGTTCGCGGCGGCGCTCTTCGGACTCGGCGGGGAAACTATAAAGTTATCCGCGCTCTCGACCGTCCGGCAATGGCTCCCGACAGCGGGTTCCGTCCTCGCATTCGTGCTCGCCGGACAGATCGTGGCGAGTTCCGGGGCGGCGGCGATCCTCGCTTCGGCGGCGTTCGCGGCGGGTGGTTTTTATCCGGTGGCGGCCTCGTTTCTCGGCGCGCTCGGGGGAATCCTCACCGGGTCGAACGCCGCTTCGAACGCGCTCTTCATGCCGCCGCAAATAGAGGCGGCGAGGAGTTTGGGAGTATCGGGCGAACTCGTCGCTGCGGTTCAAAACGTGTCGGGGAGCCACGCGAGCATGCTCGCCCCGCAAAGGATCATACTCGCCGCCACCGCGACGGGGCTTCTCGGAAGGGAAGGTGAGATCGTCCGAAAGGCATTGCCGCCCGTCATCGTTTCGGTGGCCGTGGTCGGAGCGCTCGGGCTATTCCTCGCTTGAAAGCCCCGCGTAGCTTCCGGGACGGCGGTTCGCCAAAGACGGAAACTCCTCGCGGAAGCGGTCGAGGTATTCGAGGTCGAGGGAGGCGAGGGCGAAGCCGTCTCGGTCGGGGCATGTCGCGAGAATGGTCCCCCACGGGTCAATGAGCATCGAGCGCCCGTACGTCCACCTTCCGTCCGCTTTTTGTCCCCACTGCGCGGGAGCGACGACGAAGCATTGGTTTTCGACGGCTCGGGCGCGGAGGAGAATCTCCCAATGATCCTTCCCGGTTTGAAGCGTGAACGCCGCCGGAACCGCGAGGATCTCCGCCCCCCGAAGCGCGAGCACCCGGTAAAGCTCCGGGAAGCGAACGTCGTAGCAAACCGAAAGCCCGAGGATCGACGAACCCGCCTTCGCCGTGACGACCTCGTCCCCCGCCGCGATGTCCGCGCTTTCGAGGTATTCGCGGTCGGGAGCTTTCACGTCGAAGAGATGTATTTTGCGATATATGGCCGAAAGCTCGCCGTCGGGCGTGAAGAACGTCGAGGTATTCGAAAGACGTTCGGAGTTTTCCGAGCCTTCGATAATGGAGCCGCCGAGGAGGTATATCCCGAGTTCCTTCGCGAGCGAGCCGAGGAAGTCCGTCGTCGGGCCGGGGACGCTTTCGGCGTTCTCGCGGTACGCGGAGTCGAGGCCGTGGCAACTCCACATCTCTGGCAAAGCGACGAACTGTGCGCCCCGCTTCGCCGCCTCCCGAATGAGTCCTTCCGCCGCCTCGAAGTTCTCGTTCTTGTCCGGCGTGGAGGACATTTGAATCGCCGCCGCGACCATCTCTCGCTCGCTCATATTTTTCTCCCGCTTTGGTTCCCGGTCGTGGAATATCGTATCAGCCGGAGAGAATGGGCATGCGCCCCGCGAGAGCGTGCTTCACGGATAGATCTTCTTCCCCTCCGCGAGCATAGTGACGTATTTTTCGATGCGCCGTTTTCTAGTCTCGGACTTCTTCGCATCGTGGATTCGATGGAGGATCGCGTACCGGTTCCGTCCGTCGAGCGTCTCGAAGAACTCCTTCGCCGCGTCGTTGTTTTCGAGTTCGCGCCGGAGGTCTTCGGGAACCGTCGCTTTGCTCGGGGGTTCGTATGCGGCCTCCCATCGACCGTCGGCCTTCGCCCGCTCGACCTCCCGGAGTCCGGCGGGGTACATCATGCCGCTCTCGATGAGGGACTCGGCCTTCGCCCGGTTCACTTTCGACCATTTGCTTCGTTTTCTTCGCGGGGTGAATTTTTGGAGCCAGAAATCTCCGTCGAACTTTCGAGCTTGACCGTCGATCCATCCAAAACACAATGCGGCTTCGACGGCCTCGCCATACGAGACGCCCGCGATGCCCGAGTCTTTCTTCGCGATTTTTAGCCACATCCCGCTCGACATTTCATGATTTTCTCCGAGCCACGCCTCCCACGCGCCGCGAGACTCGAACTGGATGGTCGGAGAATCCTTTTCGGCGGCCACGATCACTCCTCACCCTCGGTGTCGCGAAGTCATGCCATAAATTTACGGGGTTTCCACCCATTTCCAAGTGAAATCCTCGAAAGCCCGGAAAAATCTCGACGCTCATCCCCACAATCCATTTTCGAGGATGCGTCCCCGGTCGAAGTCCCGAAGACCGAGATAAAAACGGGTCGTGGCGACGGCGGCTTCGAGCGGCATGAGGCCGACGAGCTCCGTCCACTCGACTCCCGCGCCGAGCTTCGCGGCCTCCGCCCGCACGGCTTCGAGGGCTTCGGGGAGGGAGGTTTTCGAGATGTCCGTCAAATTCATCGAAACTTGCGCCTGTCCGCCGACTTCGAGGCCGAGAGCCTTCACGCCAGGAAGCCCGCCGTCGCGGCCCCGAATCTTTCCGGCGACGGACTTCGCGACTTCGACATCGTCCGTGTCGAGGAAAGCGTTGAAAGCGATGAGGAATTCCCTCGCCCCCACCGCCACCGCCCCGAGTCGCGGGTCGAAAGCGGATGGGCCGAAGTCCGGCTTCCACAAAGGGTCTCCGACGCGGGCCGACACTCCCTCGAAGCCTCCGCGGCGAACCTCGGAAAGGTTCCTCCGGTGCGGTGCGGTCGCGGCGTTCTCGTAAAGATACACGGCGAACCCAAGCGCGGATATTTCCTCCCCGGTGCGGCGGGCGAGGCGGGCGGCGTCCTCCATCGTCGCGTCTTTCAACGGGATGAAGGGAAGGACGTCGAGGGAACCCATGCGCGGGTGCACTCCGGTTTGCCGTGAGAGGTCGATCTCCCCGGCGCACGTCTTCGCGAGGGATATGGAGGCTTCGAGCACGGCTTCTTCGTCCCCGGCGAAGGTTATGACGCTCCGGTTGTGGTCGGGGTCGGTATGGAGGTCGAGGACGCGGACGTTCGGGGTGGAGCGGACCGACTCGACGATGCGCTTGATTTTCTTTTCGTCCCTTCCTTCGGAGAAGTTCGGGACGGCTTCGAAGAGCGGGGTCATGCCGCGTCCGGGCGGTCGCTTCCTTCGCCGCGAGGGCCGCGTTCTTCCGCGAAGGCGACCCGGCGGGGCGCTTTCCTCCGCAAAGATCCTAAGCCGCGCTTTCGGGAAACACGCCGATGGCGCGACTTCCCGGCGACGGATACGGGATGCGGAGGGTTCCGGGTCGTGCGCTTCATTGCGCCCCCAAAGCCCGGTCGAGGTGGATGGCGGCGCTTATGAGGGCGAGGTGGGTGAAGGCTTGCGGGAAGTTGCCGAGGTGTTCGCCGGAGTGGCCGATCTCCTCGGCGTAAAGCCCGACGTGGTTGGCGTACGAGAGCATCTTCTCGAAGGCGAGCCGCGCCTCGTCGAGCCGTCCGGCGCGGGTGAGGCACTCGACGTACCAAAAAGAGCATATGGAGAAGCTCCCCTCCTCGCCTTCGAGCCCGTCGTCGGCGGAGTCTCCGACGCGGTACCGGTCGACGAGGGTATCGTGGGTGAGTTCGCGCTGGATGGCGTCGAGGGTCGAGAGCCACCTCGGGTCGGTCGGGCCGACGAACTTCATGAGCGGCATGAGGAGGAGGGAGGCGTCGAGGGCGTCGGTGCCGTAATGTTGCGTGAAACTCTGTTTCTCCTCGCTCCACCCCTTTTCCATGATCTCCTCGTATATCTCGTCGCGCTCATGCACCCACCGGCCATCCCCGGCGGGAAGTCCCCTTTGGCGGGATATTCTCACCGCCCTTTCGAGCGCGACCCAGCTCATGAGCTTGGAGGAGACGAAATGTTGTTGTCCGCCGCGGACCTCCCATATGCCCTCGTCGGTCTGCCGCCAGTTCTCGGCGAGCCAGTCAATGATGCGCCGGAGGTTTTGCCAGAGATCATAGTCGAGGGGCGCGCCGTTTTTGTTGTAAAGGTACGCGGCGTCGAGGACGGCTCCGTAAAGGTCGAGCTGGGTTTGCTCGTATGCGGCGTTCCCGAGCCGCACCGGGCGAGAGTCCATATACCCCGAGAGGTGGTCGAGGTTCTCCTCGTGTATCTTCTCCCGACCGTCAATGCCGTAGAGCGGCTGCAAAAGGCCGTCTCCGTCGTTCTGGCATCGGTCGCGGAGGTAGTCCATGAAATGCCCGGCCTCCTCGTCGAAGCCTATAGCCATGAGCGCGTACAACGTGAAGGCCGCGTCGCGGAGCCACGTATACCGATAGTCCCAATTCCTCTCGCCCCCGATGCCTTCGGGCAAACCCATCGTCGGGGAGGCGACGAGCGCGCCCGTGGGATCATAGACCATCAATTTCAGCGCGAGGGCGGAGCGGGTGACGAACTCGCGCCAGCGGCCGGAGTACGTGCATTTCGAGATCCACCCTCGCCAGTAATCTATCGTGCTTTGAAGGAGCGCGTCGAACGCCTCGTCGGAGACGAGATCCCCCGGCCCCTCGCCCGTCGCCTCCGAAAGCACGAACGTCGCTGTCTCACCCTCCGAGAGCGTGAAGGACGTCGCCGCCCCGCCTTTCTCCGTGCCTTCGACGGGGTGGCTCGACGAAAGCCCGAGGGAATAATCGTCGGCCTCGAA
This sequence comes from Rubrobacter sp., assembly GCA_013697825.1. GTDB lineage: Bacteria > Actinomycetota > Rubrobacteria > Rubrobacterales > Rubrobacteraceae > JACCWD01. The sequence continues at coordinate 46,647 of JACCWD010000155.1, read as the reverse complement.
GACCGCCCCGTGTTCGCTTATGGAGAGTTCGTGGTTCTTCCTCGCATAGTCGAAGGCGGGTCGGCATTCAAGTTCGAAGTCCATGTTTCCCTGGACGACCCGGACGTTTCGCACGAGGCGGTGGGGTTGGGAGGGATCCCCCATCACGGGCATGAAGTCGAGGATCTCCGCCATCCCGTCGGAGCAAAGGAAGCGCGTCAAAAGGACGTTCGTCTCCGGCAGATAAAGTTGCTGGCTGCGGAAGTACCGCGTCGGCTGAATCTTGAAATGCCCGCCCTTCTCGTCGTCGAGGATCGAGCAAAAGACGCTCGGGGAGTCGAAGGCCGGGAGGCAAAGCCAGTCGATCGTCCCGTCCGTCCCGACGAGGGCGGCGGTGTGGAGGTCGCCGATGATGGCGTGGTCTTCGATGGGGAGGTACATTTTTGCTCCCTTCGGTCGCTGGTTTCAGGTTTCAGGTTTCAGGTGGCTTCCATTGTATCGGCGCCATGTCGGAGTCGTCATCCCGGTCATTACGAGGCACGTTGTGCGCGACAGCATCCGTCGCTCTTCGGTTTTTCCTGATGCCTGAAACCTATCTCACCACGAGTACGCCTCCGACAACTATGAGCGCGACGCCGAGGAGCTTGGTCAAGCTCATCTCCGCGCCGAAGTAACCGAAATAGTCGAAGGCGAGGCCCGCTATGAGTTGGGAGGCGACGAGGAGCGAGAGTGCGCGGGCAACGCCGCCGACCCCGACGGCGTATGTGACGGAGGCGAGGATGACGCACCCGAGCATACCGGAGGCGACGCCGAAGAGGACGGCCCGCGTCGTGAACTCCGGTTTGGCGGAGGCGAGGGCGAAGGCGAGGCCGGTGAAGCCGGTGGCGAAGCCGGAGACGGAGATGAGGGCGGCGATGCCGAGGTTTCGGGCGGCTGCGGCGTTCACCGTCGCTTGAGTGGCGATGGCGACGCCCGCGAGCATCGCGAGGAGAACGGCGAGTTTCAAAATGGCCTCCCGGAGGTTCGTTTTCGCGCGGCGTCGCCGCCGTCCCGGTTTTGGCCGGGCCGGGCAGTATACATCTTCCGTTTTCCGAGCGAGGGCGGCGGGTATACGTTAATGTGTATCGGTTGTTTTCGACTATGAGGAGGGATGCCATATGGAGCAGCTTTTGGGCGGAGCGAGGATCACGTACCTCGGACACGCGACGTTCCGGCTGACGACACCGGGCGGCGAGCAGATCATCATAGACCCGTTCATCACCGACAACCCGCAAACCCCCGAGGAACTCAAAGAGGTCGGCGAACTCGACACCATCCTCCTCACCCACGGCCACTTCGACCACTTCGGCGACACTATTTCCCTCGCGAAGCAAACGGGCGCGATGGTGGTGGCGAACTTCGAGACGTTCGCATACCTCCAAAGCGTGGGGGTGGAGAACGCGATGCCTCTCAATAAAGGCGGAACCGCGCAAGTCGGCGGCGTAAAGGTAACGGGTACGAACGCCTTCCACTCCTCGTCCATACAGACCGAGGACGGCTCGACGATATACGGCGGCGAGCCGATGGGACTCGTCGTCGAGTTCGAGAGCGGTTTCAAGGTGTACCACGCGGGCGACACGTGCGTCTTCGGGGACATGGCCCTTATCGGCGAGATATACAACCCCGACCTCGCGCTTCTTCCGATCGGGAACAACGTCGTGATGAGTCCGCTCGAGGCGGCGCATGCGACGAGGCTCCTCGGCGTGGATCACGTCGTCCCGATCCACTACGGAACCTTCCCGTTCGTCCCCGGAACCCCGGATGAATTCAAAGGCCACCTCTCCGACCTCGGCGTCGACGCCGAAGTCCATGTGATGAGTCCCGGCGACCGCCTCGCTTCATAGCCGGAGCCACGCCGAATTTTCTCGCCCCGGTTCCTAGCCGGGGCTTTTTCGTCCCCGGATCATCCACGAAGCGGCGGAAGTCGGGTGGTGGCCTTCGGCTCCCTTTCCGAGACGATGCGTCTTCCGGGTGGCGATGCTTTCGCCGGATGGCGCGGCGCGGACGGGCTGCGCGTGGGGCGAGGCCATGCGCCGCGTTTCGGTGGCAGCGGCGGAGGCTTCGCCGCCATGCATTTCCCGACGCCCGAAGTGAGCGAAGCGATGCGACCTCCCGACTCCCGGTTTTTCTATTCGTCGGGCTTCTCTTCGGGCGGGTCGGGGTTCGAGCGGCCGCGGAGGGCGCCGATGACACCGCCGAGTGCGCCGAGGGCCATCGTGGCGAGGGCGGTGTTTCCGAGGGAGCTTCCGAGGGAGCTGAGGGTCGGCGGCTGGAGACCTTGCTCGACTTGTTCGGCGCTCGGGATGGGCGGAGGGTCGCTGAGATCCTCGCCGACCTCCTCGATGTACCCGGCGATGCGCGGCGCCGCTTCGGAGGCGAAGTTTCGTATGCTCTCGGAAAAGACGGTCGCCTGAAGCCCGGTCGAAGCGAAATTGACCGCTCCGGCCATGAGGGCGACTATGGCGGCGGCGAGGGCGGCGTCGCGCATGACTTGCGAGCGGTACGAGGCGTCGGGGTCTATGCGGGTGGGGCTTGTGCGGAAAGCGGCGGCGATGCCGAGGAAGATGTGCATGGCAAGCGCGGAAAGCGGGAGGAAATCCGTGGTCGCGGCGAGGATCCAATCCCGAGTCTCCACCGGATCGAGGATGAGAAAGAAGAAGTTGGCGAACACGGCGATGAGCGCCGCGAACACACCATAAAAAAATCCAACCCGAAGCGGTCCCAAATTTTCTCCCGATCACAAACTCTCGAAACGACGAAGGGAGGATACAACATCGCACGTAGGCGGACTGTGAAAGGATTTCGCCGGGCGGCTCCGCCGCGCTCGCGCTTCGCGCTCTTAGCCCGCTCCGCTTGTCAGCAATCAGCCGTCAGCAAAAGCAAAAGCAAAAGCAAAAGGCGGCACACGGCGCGCGGCTTCGGCCATGAGCCGGATGTCCTCGCGGGAAGCCCACGCCGCGATTTGAAGAACTCGCCTCTCCTCCGTGAAACCGAAAAGCTGACGGTTGACAGCGCGGCTTCGCCTTCGGCGAAGCCGCTATTTCCGGTATCCGCGGAGGAGGAGGAAGAGGCCGAAGAGGACGACCACGCCGCCAAGGATGGTCGGCTTTCCGGGGGTTTCGGCGAGGATGAGCCACGCGAGGATGGCGGAGACGACGGGTTCGGCGAGGACGGCGCCGGAGATGATGGAAGCGTCGAGGTACGCGAGTGCCCAGTTCATAACGGTGTGTCCGAGGATTTGCGGCCCGAGCGTGAGCATGAAGAGCCAAAACCACGTCTCCGCCGAGTACCCCCACAGATCCGCCCCGGAGAACACCGCGACCGGAAGGAGCGTCGCCGCGCCCGCCGTGTACGCGACGATGGAATACCCGAGGAAGCCGACGCCGCCCGTGCGGGAGAAGCGCCCGGTGAGCACGTACACGGCGAACGTCGCCGCTCCGGCGAGGGCGAGCATGTTCCCGAAGAGGGCCGCCGATCCCACCGAGTCGTCGGCGGCGATGGCGACCGTCCCGACGAGCGCGACGAGTATCCCGAGGAACGAAAGCCTCGGCGTCCTCTCCCCGAGGAAAACATACGAGAGAAACGCCACGAAGATGGGGGCGGACGTGACGAGGACGACGCTCGCGGCGACGCTCGTATAGTCGAGCGACGACACCCAAAACCCGAAGTGCGCCCCGAGCGCGACCCCGGAGGCGGCGGCGATGTACATGTTCCTCCCCCGAGGAAAACCCTCCCGGCGAAAAAACGCGGCGGGCGCGAGGAAGAGTACCCCGAGGGCGCATCGCCAGAAAGCGACGGATATCGCGGGCGCGTCGGTGAGGCGAATAATGATCGCCGCCGAGCTAACCGCGGCGACCGCGACGGCTAAAGCCGGGAGCGCGAGCCGACCCCGTGTATCGTCCGGTACCAAAAAATCGCCCCCGTCTCCCGAAGAAACTGCCCAAAGCGCATGCCTCGCTTGCGCCACATCGGGCTAATATACACCGGCTCCGGAACCGCCCCCAAACCCGCCTCCCCGAAAGCCGCCACCGTCCGGACGCAATGAAGGGGATCCGTAACCGCGAGAACGCTTTCGATGCCCCGCTCCTTCGCGATGCGTGCCACGAGACGCGCCGAATCCCACGTGCTCAACGCCTCCTCTTCGAGGACGACGGCCTCCTCCGGCACGCCCGCCCCGAGGAGTATCCTCCACATCACCGCGGCCTCGGAGGGGGGATTCCCCCCGACACCCCCGGTCACAATGACCGTTTCGACCCCCCCGGCGGCGTACATCTTCGCGGCGTGGAGAGCGCGCGCTTCGAGGGTTTTGCTCGGCCTCCCGCCCGGCAAAACCTGCGCCCCGAGAACCACCGCCACGGACGGGCGAGCCCCATCCCCGCCGAACTCCCCTCCGAAGAATATCCTCGCGAGAAGGATGAAATCCTCCGCGAGTTCCTTCGGAAGCGAGAGCCTCATACGACGATGCCCGCCCGGAGGACACCGGGGCCGTCCACGTCCCGCGCCGCCGTCATGAAAACGCACCGATCGCAAACCTCCCGGTGGAACATCCCCCGACGCCGCATCTTCCAAAGTCGCTCCGTCATGCCGGATTCATATATTCGCACACGCACTCTCCGCGACACGCGCATCCGGCGGTGTCCACAACGTGGAGACGCCCCGATATGCCGACTCTCGATGGGCCCGTCTCCTTCGAACTCCTCGCAGCCACACGAGCCTCGGGAGGAGGGCGAGAATGCGAGGCTCTTCGCCCGGATTTGCCGAACATCGCGCCACCTTCCCGCCCATCTCGCCGATGCGCGTTTCTCCGATGCGCGACATCGAACGACGACGCACTTTACGACGGGACGCCGTCCGATGCCGCTTCCGATGTCGCTTCGTTCGGCGGCTCGCCTCATCGGCGTGTATCCCTTTCGCATTCCGCTTCTCGGCGAGGCTTCCGGTGGGCGGGGGTCGAGGGCGTTCGGCTTCATGCGAGGCTCCGGGCGCGCTCGAGGTCTTCCGGCGAGTTCACGTTCATCAAAAATCGTCCGGGGTCGCCGAAGAGCGGGAGTTTTTCCTCGACGTGCTCGACACGCCCGAGCGTCGCGAGAAAACCCGCCATCGAACGGGTTCCGCCGTCGAGCGCGGCGGAGACGCCTTCGGCGACCTCCCGGTGGTACGCCGCGCAAAGCGGGTGCGCCCTTCCTTCGTAAACCGGGACGGCGGCGGAGAGATTCCCCTTCTCGACGAGTTCGCAAAGATGGGCGGCGAGTTCGGGCGAGAGGAACGGCATGTCCCCGGCGGCGGCGAAGACGATGTCGTTCGACGATGCCCGGAGTCCCGCTTCGAGTCCGGCGAGCGGGCCTTCCCCGCCGAGGCGGGAGTCCGGGACGCGCCGCGCTCCCGGGAGGCTCGCGTCCACTCCGCCGTCTCCGGCGACGATGATCTCCGGGCAAAATTCGGTGAGCGTGCGACGCACGCGCTCGATGAGCTTCGCCCCGCCGACATCGAGGGAGAGTTTGTCGGCTCCGGGAAGTCTTCGGCTCGACCCTCCGGCGAGGATGACGCCGGATATGCCGCGCTTCATGCGGCCTCCGGCACGCCGTTCGGCGTTCGCGCCGGGCGAGGTTCGGTCGAGGGTGTCTCATCGGTGGTTCGTCGGTTTCGGAGAAGGTGTCTCGCCCCGTCCGGCACGGCGCGGTTTGCGGTCGGGGCGGGGCGCGTCCACGGGGTTCGGGGGAAGGCGTTTCGGACGGCTTCGACACGTACGGCCCGCTCCGGCAAGCCATCGGCGCACCGACTCCGGGCGAAGGGTCGCCCGTTCGAGGGGCGGAGCGTCTTCGTGGAGACGGCTCCGCGCGAGAAGCTCCCCGGTGGGGATGACGGAGCGGTCATCCGAAATTCGCGCGTCGGCGCGTCTCGTTTGCGGAGCGTCTTCGTAGAGGCGAAACATGCCGCGCCTCCATGCGCGAAGCTTCTCGGAGAGAGTGCCGGGGTCATCCCGTATCGGCTCCGTTTCCGCAAGCGGAGACGTTTTGCCGGGGCGGATCGGCGTTCGGCTTCCCGTGCTTCATCGGGGGGCGTGGGTTTTCGAGGAGGCGATTCTCGACCGGAGGGCGTTTATTCGTTGTGTTTGCGAGTCCGTCCGCCGGTCGCGCGAGATACGTTTGGCGAGGGCGAGATCCACGGCGGCGTTGTGGGCTTTCCGCTCGGTGAGCCACGTCGAGAGGTGTCCGGAGGAGATGTGGCCGATGTACCGGGCTTTCCGTTTGAAATACGTCGGCAAAACCCGGTATTCCTCGGCGGAGATGAGGCCGGAGGCGACCTCGTCGCGAAGCTCCTCGCGGATCGCCCGTCGCTCGACGGAGAGCCACACGATGATGAGGACGATGTACGCGAGGACGATGAGGAAGAGGACGGCGTACGCGAGGACTCCGAAGAGCGTCGCGGTGAGATTGAAGACGGCGTGGAGGAGCATCGCGCCGAGGAGGCCGAGTATGGGGAGGGCGACCTTCAAGAACACGCTCCTCACCCACGGGATGAGGCCGATACCGATGCCGATCAGCGACGTGAAAGCCGCGTGCGCGAAGCCGCCGAAAATGCGGCGGACGACGAAAGTCTCCGACCCGAACTGCGCGTAGTAAAAAATATCCTCGGCGATCGAGAACCCGAACCCGACCGCCGAGCCGTACACGATGCCGTCCATCACGCCGGAGAACTCGATGGCCCCGCGCCGCCGGGCGAAGGCGTACGAGATGGCGAACACGATGAGGAGCGCGAACCCCTTCGAGGACTCTTCGATGACGGGCGCGCCGACCACGACGGTCAAAAAGTCGGCGACTCCGGCCCCGGCGATCGAGGTGAGGGTGAAGGCGAAGAGGGCGTTGAAAGCGAGCGAGAGGACGACCGCCACGGAGAAACCCCATATGAAGACGGGGATGACGTATCGGAGAGGCTCGCGCTCGTAAAGGTCTATGGAGCGGATGAAGACGAGGTATATGAGAGTTTGCAAAATTCCGACGGCGACGAGGGTTCCGCTCACGTGAAGGTTTCTCCGGCTTTCCCGAAATTCGCCATAACGGGCAGTATACTCGCTGCTGATAGAATGGCGCATACACAGTCCGAACCATCGAGAATGGAGAATTTTGGACACTGACCCAAACGACATCATCCATGAGCGGGGGAGCATCCTCGGCGCGATGCGCTATCTCACGCACGGCGTTTACGTACTCGGCACGCGCCGGGGCCGCCAGTCGAACGCGATGACCGCCTCGTGGGTGATGCAAACCTCCGAGAAGCCTCCCGCCGTCGCCGTCGCCGTGAAGAACGACCGATATTCCCACGACATACTTTTGGAGAGCGGGACGTTCGCGCTCTCCGCGCTCCGCGAGGATCAAGTGAACGTCGCGACCCACTTCTCCGAGACGAGCGGCGAATACAACGACAAGCTCCTCGGCGTCCCGTACGGCCTGACCCCGTCCGGCTCGCCGTTCCTCCTCGACTGCATCGCATTCCTCGACTGCCGGCTCCTCGACACCGCGAGGGCCGGGGACCACACCGTCCTCATCGGCGAAGTCGTCGCCGGAGACACCCTCGGCCACGACCTCCCGCTCATATACGACCCCTCCGAATATGAAGAGACGATCCTCCGATGACATCGCCGTCGGAAAACCTCGCCTCGCTCGGCGTCGAACTCCCGGAAGTCCCCTCCCCCGCCGGGTCATACGTCCCGGCGACGCGAGCCGGGAACCTCGTCTTCACCGCCGGGCAACTTCCGTTCGAGGACGGAGAACTCTCCGCGACCGGGAAGGTCGGCGCGGAGGTCTCCGTCGAGGAGGCGCAAAAAGCGGCTCGGCTGTGCGCGCTGAACGCACTCGCCGCCGCGGCCGAGAAGGTCGGCGGCCTCGACAACCTCGGGGGCATCGTGAAGGTCGTCGGCTTCGTGGCCTCGGCGGAGGGGTTCACGGATCAGCCAAAGGTCGTGAACGGAGCTTCGGACTTCATCGGCGAGGTCTTCGGAGAATCCGGGGTTCACGCCCGCAGCGCCGTCGGGGTCGCCGAGCTTCCGATGAACACCCCCGTCGAAGTCGAGATCATCGCCACCACCGGCGAATGACATTCGCATGAGATCGCTTCGCTTCGTGAAATCCTTCGTGAAATCAATCGTGAGGCGCTCGCCCACGATCGCTTCGTAAGGTCGGGGATCACCCTCGCACGGAAATTCGGTCGGGGGCTTCGCGTCGGCTGTGATCTCACGAATCCGCCACCGGTCGGATCCGGTCGGCGTCGAATAAAGAAACGCCCGCTCCATACTCGGGAGCGGGCGTTTCTTTTTTATCTCATCTCGGGGGGTGGGACAAATCCCGGGTATTTCCTCACTCTTCGCCGGGTTCGAGGAATTCGTAGCGGTCGGTGTGGAAGAGGCCGTCGAACTCGACCTGCCCGTCGCGGGCGACGGTTTTGAACGTGTCCCACTCGGTGACGGGGTTCCCTTCGGAGTCGGTGGTGTCGAGGGTTTGCTCGGACTCCATTTCGACGGAGACGTTTTGCGGGACGCCGTGTATTGCCGAATAGACTTCGCCGCTCTCCTCGTCGAGGGTCTCTTCGATGAGGATGTATCCGTCGGTGGTGTTTCGGAACTGCATGTCCAGCGCGCCGAACCACACGGTGGCGTCGAAGCCGGGCTGTATGTACGGAAGCTCCGCGAAGTGCGGATGGCGCTCGACGATCTCGAGTCCGGCGTAGTTCGCGGCCATGTACAGAGTCGAGGAAACTTGGCAGAGGCCGCCGCCGTCGGCCTCGTCAACCTGTCCGTCAATGATCGCGCCCGCAGCCTCGTAGTCGTACTGGGAGGCGAGCGCGTTGAACGAGAAGACCTCGCCCGGCGCGACGAGTTGTCCGTCCACGGCCTCCGAGCCGATCTCGAGGTTCGTCACCCTCCCCGGCGTGTCGTCGTACGTGAGATAGTTCGTCGAGTACTCGCCGAGCATCTCGGTCGGCTTCATCGCCTCGGCCTGCTCGGTCGTCATCTCGGGGGTCGCGACGGCGATGGGGATCTGGAACTCGCGCTGCCCACCGAAGATGTTCGCCTCGATGTCGTCGAGGAACCGCTGGTTTTCTATCGTCCGGCCTTCCCGACCCGGCGAGACCGAGACGTCCGTGCCGCTCACCTCGTAGCTCGCCTCGACGGGAGCCTGGTTTATCGTCTCGTACACGGCCCCGAGGTTCTCCCTCATCGCCTGTCGGTCGAAGGCGACCTGGAAATCCCCGCCCTCGGTGGTGACGGCGAGCGAAGCCCCGATCGCCGCCGGGGATACCGTCCACTGCTCGCCCGCCCCGCTCACGACGAGCTGCCCGTCCATCGCGCCCCGCGCCCTCTCGGCGGCCCGCTCGGCCTCCGCCGTTACGAGTTGCGGGGTGAGGGTTTCACCGACGATCTCGACCTCGCCGCTCATGTCCTCGACGGCGGTGTCCACGTTCTCCATCGTGGCCCGCATGTCCATCTGGTAGCCCTCGCTCGAGCCCGAGACCGCGACTTCCGGGCCGACTATCTCCACCCCGGCCTCGTTCGCCTCGGCGTTGAGTTCGGCGGCGATCCCCTCGACCTGCGCCCGCGCCCTCTCCGGCGCGAATTCCACGTCCGGCTCGACTTCGACCGTCCCATACATCCCCTGGAAACGCTCGGAGATCCTCTCGAACACACCACCCTCGCGCCCGACGGCGTATGCCTCCTCGACGGTGGCCGCGACGTCGTAGTCAATGCCCATCTCCTCGGCGGAGAACGTGTACTCCTCCGGCCCCGAGAAGCTCACCTCGCGCAAAGCCCCGGTCGCCTCTTCGTTGATCGCCGCCTCGGCCTGCTCCGGCGTGAGGCCGCCGAGTTCCACGCTTCCGGCGGAGACGCCACGGTAAATGTTCCCATTGTTCATCGAATAGTCGAAGGCGGCGAGCACGGCGACGATGGCGCAAATAATGAGTATCGGCCCGGCTATGGCCGCTCCGACCCGGCGGCGGCCGGACGACTCCTCCGCCCGGAAACCCCCGTTCCTGCCGGAACCAGACTTTTTACCCGGCCTCTTAAGGATGACTCAACCTCCATCTCACACGACGTGCGTGTATGTATACCTTTGGCACCCGCTAACGAGTCAGCGCGTCGGAAACCCCGAAGGCACCCCGCGCATCGAAAAGGCTAGCACGACATGTGGAGTTTAGCCAACCGACCCATGCAAAAAGACACGCCCCGGAAAAGTTTTCGACGAGCTTGAACTTCAGCTTGAGATACACCATCACCCGAGACGGAGGTTCACCCTTGTGATGCCTTTACCGAGACGGAAAAGCGTGTGGGATATAATCCGCATTGTCTGAGGATCGTATTGACAGAAGAAGAAAGGAAAGCATGACCACCGCGACGCAAGAGAAGATCAAGCTATACACCGGAGATTATTGCCCGTTCTGCCGCCGGGTGAAGAGCGAGCTCGACCGCCTCGGCCTCGACTACGAGACGGTGAACGCCGACACCGACGGGAGGGGCGAAGTAATGGAGCTTTCCGGGCAGAGGGCCATTCCCATCCTCACCATAGACGAGGAGGTCCTCGTCGACTCGACCCACATCATCCGCGAGCTTCGCAAGCGGTACTCGTAAAACTATCCGAGGAAAGCTATCCGCGGTCGCCCCGGATCTCTTCGAGGGCGTATCCCGCATAGAATGAGATCGAGTCGCCCGCGCCCTCCGACATGAAGGCGCGGGCTTTTCCTATAGGGTCGAGGGCGAACCCCCCGGCCTCGAAGACGATGCCACCCTCGCCCCATTCCCCGCTCTCCGACCACTCCCCGCCCGACGCTCCGCGGCGGATGATCTCCCCGAGGAAACACCCGAGCCCCTCCACGAGTTCGTCGAGGACGGGCGGCCTCCCGCCCCCGTTCTCGAAAGCGTCGAAGGCTGCTTCGAGGAGTTCTTCGACGAGGGGGAGGTAGTCCACGGAATATTGAAGCTCCGTCCCCCATCGCCTCCCGGCGGAGGATCGGAACATCTCGGCGAATTCCTCCGGGCGTTCGAGTTCGCCCCCGATCATGTCGAGTTGGAGAAGCGCGGCGGGAGCCTGGCTCGCGAAGAACGCCACATCCTCCGGCACGGCCCCGGCTCCGAGTATGCGAAGCTCCGCATCGGCCTTCTCGGAGGAGCGGAGGATCGAAGCCCGGCTAAGAATGCTCTCGACGGCTCGCGGCTCCCACGACCCCGTCTCGACCTCGATGAAGAACTCCCGTCCCCCCTGGCGGAGGTGTATCGGGAACACCGCCCGACCCTTCGGGGACGAAACCTCCTTGAACAATTCGAGGATCTCCCCGCCCCGCGCCTCGAGTCCGTCGGCGATCTTCAGGATCGTGGCCGGGCGCGGGGCGCCGGCTTCGATCTCGAACGCGCCGAACTCGGGCATGGTGGACTCCGGCGTGGCATTTTCGCCCTCGCCGACAGGCGACTCTTCTCCGGAATTACCCGGTCTCCGCTCCATACAGCCGATCCTCCCGGTTATCCCTCCAGACGGCTAGCGGGATTCTAGCACCCTTGAAAATTTGCCGAAAGCAGCCATCGTAGGCTAACCTTACGACCATGCCCGAATCCAGAAGCTCCAAAGAGATGATCCTCATCCGCCACGGACAGTCCACCGCGAACGCGAGCGGAGTATGGCAAGGCAAACTCGACTTCCCCCTCTCCGACCTCGGACGCGAGCAAGCCCGAACCGCCGGAGAAGCCCTCGCCGACACACGCCTCGACGCTTTTTATTCGAGTCCTCTCTCCCGAGCTTTCGAGACGGCGGAGATCGTCGCCCGAGAATCCGGCTTCGACGGCGACATCATCCCGGTGGACGGACTCATCGAGCGCGGCGGCGGGGCGTTCGAGGGAAACACATGGCCCGAGCGCGAACGTACCATGCCCGACCTCATCGCCAAATTCCGGAGCGTCCCGGAGGAGGAAGGATGGGCCGTCATCGGAGCCGAGACCGACGAGGAGATACTCGCCCGCTTCGCCCCGGCGATATCGAAGATACTCGCGAGCCACCCGCCCGGCTCGCGCATCGTCGTCGTCGCCCACGGCGGCGTCATGCGCGCCTTCCTCCGCGACCTCTTTGGAGAGGACATCCTCACGGGCGACGAACGAGCCGAAAACGCCTCCATCACCCGCGTCGAGTGGCCCGAGGGCGCCCCCCCCCGCCTCACCAAACTCGCCGTCACCTCTCATTTGCCGGATACCACCGACGCCGCCCGCCCGAGCCGACCGAACGCGCCGACCTCGGAGTGAAGCCGGGCGCGCTCGAAGCGGTACGCGCCTCATGGCTCACGAAAGCTCCGACAATGGAACGCTATGCTCGAATACGGCACGAAACCGAGAAAAGCGAATGCGGCCTTTCGGAGCGAAACGCGGAGCGGCGCGGCTCACGAACCCGGTCGGCGGCTCGGCGTCATCGCGACCTTGGCGCGAGCCGGATAAGCCCCCCCTCCTCCTCGGCTTCGGCGTATTTCTCGGCGAACGGCAAATATTCGTCGTTGTACCTTTCGTCGGAGATGAAGAAGACGGGGCGTCCGCTTTCGACGTCGGACTCGAAGCTCCGCCCCAAAGTGCCGCCGTCGAGCCACCGCAAAATTACGTCGCCCCGCTCCCCCTCGACCTCGGTGAGATACGTCGCGGGTATTATCGGGGTTTTTCCGTAAAGGACGGCCTCCTCGGGGAGGGCGGCGAGGGTCGCCTCGGAGTTCTCGCGCTCGTCGTAATAATCGCTCCGGTCGGCGGCGGAGAAATTGAGGCCGAGGACGAGCGCGGCGGCGATGACCGGAGCGGCGGGAACCCACGGCGAGCGGAAAACGTTCGAGAGGCTCGTCGTCCCGACGGCGAGGAAGATGAAAATAATCGCGTACACCGGGATGTAATAAACGGCGATGTCGTCGATCTCGTAGCCGAGGGCGTACGCGAGCGTGGCGAGAAACGCCGCCGCCAGCGCGGCCCCGACCACGCGATCCCGGGCGAAGACCTTCGACGCACCGTAAATCCCCCCGGCGAGCATGGCGAGGGCGAGAACGTACCCGAAGGGCGATACGGTCTGCGAAGAAAGCTCGTAAAGGAAGTGGCCCGCGTTGAAGAGGAGTTCCGGGGGCGAGGCTCCCATAAGCCCCTGAAAACGAGCGCCGGAGACGAGCCGCCACACGTCGTTCCAGTCGTTCACCGGATCCCCGTAATTGTGCCACGCACCCGCGAAGCCCCGGATCGGGACATAAGCGTATACGGAAACGCCGACGAGCGAAGCGAACCCGCTCGAAAAGAGCATCTTTGACGACAAACTCCTCCACCTCCCGGCGACGAGGAGGATGAGGAAGGCCGGGGCAAGGAGAACCATCCCGGCGTTGTTTCCGAGCGAAAGTCCGAAGAGGAGGCCCGCGAGCGCGAGGCGGAAGGTTCCGCCGCGTTCGCGCCACCGGAGGAGAAGATACATAACGCCGAGGAGGAAGGATGCGTGCATCGAATAGACTTCGGCGCAGGTCGCCTCGCCCCAAAAAGTCGCGGAGAACGCAAAGAGGAGGGCCGCCCCGGCGGACGGAGCTTTCCCGGCCCCGATCCCCCGCGCCACGAGGTACATGAGCGCGACCGCGACGCCGCCGAAGACCGCCGCCATGAGGTTCATCCGATACGCGGCGTCCCCGAACGGGAGGAAGGTGAAGAGCTTTCCGGCGAGGATGAAGGTCGGGTATCCGGTGGGGTGTCCGGTGCCGAGGAGGGGGGCGGCTATCTGGAAGCGCCCCGCGTCGTTGGAGGCGACGGTCGGGGCGAGGGTGAAGAGATACGCGAAAAACGCCGCCAGCCCGACGAAGAGGGCGGCGAGGGGTTCCGGGCTACGACCCTTCGGGCTATCCGATAAGGCGGACACTTCGGGCGTTCGGCCCACGGTCGTTGCGTCCGACCTCGTACTCGACCTCCCCGTTCGGGCCGAGATCCGAGGCATCCCCCTCGACCTCGGAATGGTGGACGAAGAGATCCTCGCCCGTCGGGCGGATGATGAATCCGTAACCCTTGTCGGCGTCAAACCACTTCACCCGGCCTTGCTCGCGCACCCCGGAGCCTCCGTCCGAAGCATCGGGTGATGGCGCTTCGGCGGGCGATGGAGCGGCGGCGGGAGCCGCCGGGGCGGGCGCAGCCTTCGGCGCTCCGTCCGGCGAGGGGGCTTTCGGGGGCGCGGCCTCGAAGATCGGGGGGGCACCGCCGGCGGACTGGCGGTCGGCTTCGAGGACGATGATGTCCTCGGCGACCTTCACGACGACAGCGTCCACGTCGGACCAGTTTTCCTTCCATATGGGGTCTTCGGCGACGGAGGGGTCGAGCCAGAGTCCCCACCCGTCCTTTTCGCCGTGGTCGAGGACGCCCTCGAAGACGCTTTCGGGTTCGAGGGAGACGCGCTCGCGGCGGTATATGTCGTTGCGGGAGCGGAAAGATTGTACGGAAGAGGCGCTCGTCCCGAGGGCGTCGGCGATCCAGTCGTCGTTCTTTCCGGCTTGGACCCATTCGCGGATCTCCGCCATATGCGGTTTGAGCGCTATGCGCTTCTTCGACTCTGCCATGATCCAGCCCGCTCCTTGTCCAATTTTCTAGAGTTTAGGCTCCCCCGAAGATCGCCCCTCCGGCTCGTTTTTTTACTCGCCGGAATGTTCTTTGTGTCGGCTGCTTATGTAAAGCGGCATTCTAGCATTTCCACCCGCCCCGAAAAACCGAAGCCCCCGACTTCCCATCATCCGCGATCGCCGGAAGACTCCTCGCCCCCGGCGGAGCCTCCGGCGGAGTCGTCCTTTCCACTCTCGGGGGCGGCGGGGGTTTCGCCTCCGGCCTCCTCCGGCGTTCCGGGGGCGTCTTTGGATTGCGGGTCTTGAACCCGAGTCGGCTCGTCGCCCTTCTTCACGTCCCGCCGCGCCGCCTTCCGAGCCTCCCTCGCCTCCGGCCCCGGCTTCTCCTCCGCGCCTTCCTCCGAAGCCTCTTCGGAAGCCTCTTTTTCCTCCGGCTCGGGGGCGGGGGGTTCGCGGAAAGCGGTGAAGTCCTCGCGGGCGAGTTCCTCGAGCATCTCTCCGACGAGCGGGGACGGAATCTCCATTTGGAGGGCGATGCCTTCGGCTCGGGCGAGGGTCTCGTATCCGTCGGCGGGCGCATCGTAGCCGAGGTTCACGAGGGCTTTCGCCACCGCGTCGGTCGGAACGAGGGTGTCGCCGCCCGCGATCACGCGGAGGTATTGAAGCTGGGCGAGGTCGAAGCCCGCGACGACGCCGACGACGGGTTCGGTGTCGTATATGCGCCGCCGGATGAAGAGGCGGGTGTCGTACGAGTCGGCCCACCGCTTGAGGACTTCGGTCTCGGAGACGTAATTGTATTGCGCGACGCGGTGTTGAAATTGTCCGAGGAGTTGTCCGGTGAGGAGGCGGAGTTCCCTATCGCCGAAGAACCACTCGTCGCCGTATGCGTTCATCACGCCGCTCACGCGCGGGATCGTGAACTCCACCTCCGGGTCGGCGAAGGTTTCATCGAATTCGGCGATGAGGGCGCGGATGTCCTCGCGGGAGCGACCGCTCTTCATGAGGGCCGACTCGTAGATCACGAACCCCGCCGCCCGCCTCTCGACAAGCTCGTCCACCCTCTCGGCGGCCCGCTCGAGCCTCGCCTCGAAGTCGTCGAGGTTTCTCACTTTCCATGCCGCCTCGACGGCGCGATCCACTGTCTCAACCACGTTCGATACCCCTCTTTGCGTTCGTCTCCGACTCGTCTTCGATGATGCTTCCAATTATGCCAATATACATCATCTTCGGGGGGTCGCTTCGCTCCCCGGTTATTGGTTCTTGGCTGACCCGAACAATCCGCAACGTCCTCCAAAGTCGGGATGGCCGCATCGCTCCGTTCGCTTCGGAAGTCGTGGAACTTTCGACTTTTCTTTCCGGACACTTCCGCCCTCCGCGGAAAACCCCGCCGAACTCGGACGCGGCTTTGACGGGATCATCCCCGACCCTCGATTTTCCCGGCTTCCGGGGGAGAGCCGCGTCCCGGCGTACGCTTCGTGAAGCATCCGAGCTAAAAACCAAAGACCAACAACTAAAAACCGGAGCGAAGCGACCCACGAAGCGACCACTCCTTGAGTCCATACACGCCCGGCGCGGTCTGCGTGAAGGGACTCTCCGGGTTGTCGCGCACGTCCACCGAGAGGCGGGCGCGCATCGTGTTTTGCGGCGTGCTTCCCGCGCTCTCGATGTATCCGTCGGCGAGGGCGGCCTCGGTTATGTCCGAATAATGGAGCGGATGGCCGACTTCGGAGAGGACTTCCCTCGCCGCCGATTTGAAATCCACGCGGGTTCGTCCTTTACGGTATCGGCTCGGTGGAGACCGCCGGGTATGCCCCGGTGAGGGCGACGTACGGGCAATGCTCTTCGAGGGCTTCGAGGGCGCGACCGACGTGTTCCTCCTCCGGGTGGCCGATGAAGTCCGCGAAGAACATGTACGTCCACGCCCGCTTCCGGCTCGGTCGGCTCTCGATGCGAGTGAGGTTTATGCCTTCGTTCGAGAACGCCGAGAGAGCGTCTTTGAGAACGCCGGGCCGATCCTTCACCGAAAACACGACGCTCGTTTTGTCGCGGCCCGTCCTTCCGGCCCACGATTTGCCGAGGACGATGAAGCGCGTGGAGTTCGTGCGGGCGTCTTGAATATTTCGGGCGAGAACCGAAAGCCCGTTCGACTCGGCAGCGAGCGCGCTCCCGACCGCCGCCACCCCCGGCTCCCGCGCCGCCCGCTTCGCAGCCTCCCCGGTGGATTCGACCTCCTCGATCTTCACCCGGGGAAGCTCCCGATGGAGCCACGTCGCCGACTGCGCGAGGGCCATCGGATGCGAACAAACGACCGAAACGCCTTCGAGGGACGACTCGCCGGAGATCAAATTCTGCGAGATCGGCAAATAAATCTCGCCGCAAATCTTGAGCGGGCTGTTCATAAGTTCGTCGAGGGTGTGCGTCACCGCCCCCTCCATCGAGTTCTCGACGGGGACGACGCCGTGCTCGGCCTCCCCCCTCTCGACGCGGGCGAAGACCTCGGCGACGGTCGCGAGCGGCTCGAGTTCGATGCTGTTTCCGAAAGAGCGGAGCGCGGCCTCGTGGGTAAACGTCGTCTCCGGCCCGAGGTACGCCACTTTCAGGCGGGCTTCGAGAGAGATGGTGCTCGATATGATCTCCCGGAAGACGTTTTCGAGACCCTTCTTTGGGAAGTCCCCCTCGCCGAGACTCCGCACCCGGTCGAGAACCTTCCTCTCGCGGGAAGGGACGTACGTGGGGAGGC
This sequence comes from Rubrobacter sp., assembly GCA_013697825.1. Lineage (GTDB taxonomy): Bacteria > Actinomycetota > Rubrobacteria > Rubrobacterales > Rubrobacteraceae > JACCWD01. The sequence continues at coordinate 29,306 of JACCWD010000155.1, read as the reverse complement.
CGTTCGCCTTCTTTATCTCGCCGATGCCCTTCGCGAGTCGCGCGCGGCGGTCGAGGAGGCGGACGATCTCCGCGTCAATTTCGTCTATGCCCTCCCGGAGAGGATCCATCTCGTCGGAATGTTTGTTCGTCTCGTTGGTGGAACTCATGGTGTTTGCGCGTCCTCCGTTTGAAGAAAATCGTTTCGGCTTTAGCTCGGGAGGGACGAAGCGGCGCGCCCGGCGCGAACGCCGCGACCCTTCCTCGTAAATCGTGTGCCGGTGTGCGGGGCCGCGCTTCGCATGGTCGCAACAAAGTACCACATGAGGCATCGGGCTTCAGGTTTCAGGCTTCAGGAAAAGCGTCGCTCGGACTTTCTTCCCGCGGAGAAGCGCCGACGGGGAGTCCGCTTTCGGAGGGGAGTCCGGTGGTGTCTGGCGAGGTTCGCCTATATCGTCTGAAACCTGAAGCCCGATGCCTGAAGCCTACAAAACCACGAGCAAAACCGCCACCACGGCGGCGAGGCCGAAACGATAATACGCGAACGCCCGCAGGGAGTGGTCCGCGACGAACGAGATGAAGAAGCGGATGGCGAGGTATCCGACGACCGCCGAGGAGACGAACCCCGCCCCGAACATGAGCATTTGCGCGGCGTTCATACCCTCGCGGACGGCTTCGCTGAGTTGCAAAGTTCCGGCTCCGGCGATGATCGGGACGCTCATGAGGAACGAGAATCGGGCGGCTTCCTCGCGGCGGAGTCCCAAAAACAGCCCGAGCGTGATCGTCGCCCCCGAGCGCGAGACTCCCGGAACGAGCGCGGCGGCCTGCGCGAACCCGATGCCCGCCGACTGCCAGAAACTCATCTTGTCGGCGGTGTCCGTCCGACGACCCACGGCCTCGGCAACGATAAAAAGTATGCCGACGAGGACGAGGTTCACCACCACGATCCACGGGCTTCTGAGAACGGTGGAGATGATGTCTTCGAGGAAGAAGCCGACCATCGCCGCCGGGACGGTCGCCGCGATGATGAGGTACGCGAGCTTTTGATACGGGTCTGAGAGGTTCCGGTTCCTCGTGAGCGACCGGATAAAGGCGTACGCGAGCCGGAGGAGGTCGCGCCAGAAAAACGCCACGACCGCGAGGAGTGTGCCGAGGTGGAGTGCGACGTCGAAAGCGAGGCCGAAGCGATCCTGATCGAGGCCGAGGAAATACTGCCCGAGGAGGAGATGACCGGAGCTCGATACGGGGAGGAACTCGGTGAGACCCTGAACGATCCCGAGCACGACGGCTTGCAAGAATTCGAGCAATTTACGACTTCCTACGGGGTTCGGTTTGCGTTCGCCAGCCGCGTACTATCGCAGATTAGGTTTCAGGCTTCAGGTTTCGGGCTTCAGGCAATGACGGCGAAGCCGATCGGGGCCACCGAACTCCCCGCCCCCATCCCCTCTTCGCGGAAACGCGCCGATGGCGAGTATGCACTCGTCGGCGAGTCTCCATGAGGAGGGTTTCGTGCCTTTCCTGATACCTGAAACCCGAAGCCTGAAACCTTCTTTACGGACGCCCGAGTTCTTCGAGGGCGCGGGAGTCTTTGAGTGTGATGCGTCCGCTGCGAACCTCGATGACGTTCCGGGAGCGCATCTCGTTGAGGACTTTCGTCACCGACTCTCGGGTCGAGGCGACCATCGCGGCGAGGTCTTGATGCGTCAGCCGGAGGTCTATGGCGATGTCGCCGTTCCCGTCGCTCTCGCCGAACTTGTGCGCGAGGAGCGGGAGGAGGTTCGCGAGCCGCACCTCGGTCTCGCGCGGGAGGAGGCACCTTATAAGCTCCTCGTATTGGACGAGGCGAAGCTCGAAGAGCGTCATTATCTTCAATGCGACTTGCGGCTCCTGGCGGATTGCCCGCTCGACGAAGATTTTGGGAGCCTTCACGACTTTGCATTCCGTGACGGCCTCGGCGTAGGCTTGCTGCTTCGCATCCCCGGCGAAGGCGAGGTGGCCGAAGATGTCCCACGGTTTCAAAAGCCGGAGCGTCGCCTCTTTGCTCCCCGAGTACGGACGGAAGAGCTTGAGGACGCCGGAGGTGAGGATGTAAAGTCCGTCGCCGTACTCGCCCTCGCGGTAAATGGCGTCTCCGGCGGAGTACACGCGCTCGGCTGTGGCGACCCCGATCTGGTCGAAGAGCCGCAAAAGCTCGCGGCACTCCTCCTCCTGAAGCCGAGTATATTCGTGAACGGGAGGGTTTATGTCCAACCTTCCACCCTTCTCATACGCTCTCCATGCTCACACAGAGTGTACCCTAAGCCCCCGCTAAAGCACGCGCCACCTCCCCGGAACATTCCGATGAAGTAAGCTAGAATAGCTTTGTCGCCAGCATCGAGAGAGGAGCGGACGTTGCAAAACATAGCTTTCGGGATTCTGGTGGCTATCTTGATCTTCCTCTTCACCTTCACCTTCGCCGTCCTCGGAAAGGGCGAATACGAGCCCTCCCCCGAAGAGGAAGGCGGACACGCCGAAACCGCCATCGCCCTCGTAGTCCCGTCCTGATTTACTCCGCCTCCGCCCCACGCTCGACCGCCACTTCGTAGGAACTCATCTTCGGATGTCCGCTGAGAAGCTCGCCCGCCCCGCCCCGGCTGTGGGCCTTCTTGAATTCCTCGCTCGCGACCCACGCATCGAAGGACTCCCGATCCTCCCACCGCGTGACGACGAGAACCTCCTCCTCGGATTTGAGAACCTCCATCGAGACGAAGCCGGGGAAACCCTGGACGTTGCCCCGGCTCCCGGCGAACTGATTGACGACCTCGTCCGCCGCCCCCTCCTTGACGGGAAGGCTGTTCGTAATCGCGATCATACCCCTCCAAATCCTTCGGTCATTTAGCAACGACGATGCCGCCGCCCCCCGCCCGCTTCGCCATGCTGAGAGCGTGCAAAGCCTCGCTTACAAGCTCTCCCGCGTCAGAGGCGTGCGCGGGATACTCCGCCACCCCGACATCCACCTCAAAGCCCTCCGGCTCCCCGGCGACGCTCCCGAGAATCTTCTCGGCGAGTTGGTACGCGGCCTCCGCGCCCGCGCCGGGAAGAACCACGCACACCTCGTCGTCCCCAAACCGGGCGCACACGGCCTCCTCCGGGGCCGCCGACTTCACCGACTCGGAGAGCTTGTAAAGGACGCGGCGGGCGTCGGAGACTCGCCCGGCGGCGACCATGCCCGTAAAGCGGGCGATGTCGAAGACGGCGAGCGAGAACCCGCCGCCCGAGGCGATGGCCCGCGGCAGCAGAACGCGGTCGAAGAGGTCGCGCTCCGGAAGGCCCGTGACGAGGTCGGTCGCGGCGGCGGCCCCGAGCTCCTCCTCCATTTTTTCGTGCGTGATCTCCTCGAAGGCTTCGAGTCCCCGCTCCGTAACCCAGTCGTACGCCTGCAAAAACTTGGCGAAGAAGCGAGCCGCCTCTTCCCCGCCGAGATCCGCGAAGTCCACGCCTTCGGCGACCGAGGCGTACACGCACCTCCTCAAAACCCGATAGTCTTCGATCACGCCGACCGCGTCCCGCCCGAGCTCGTATTGATGATGCGCCACCCGCCCCATCATCGCCCGCGTCTCGCCGCCGCGTGAGAAGGTTTCGACCGAGTCCGGGCTTCGCAAAAACTCCGCGAAGACGAGGACGAGGCTTCCCACGCCCTCCACGAGCCGTGAATAATGCTCATTTCCCTCGTCGCCGCGGCGGAAGTTCCGCCAATCTCGGACAATTGATTCCCGCTCTTTTTCGACCCGTTCCGGTATTAAAGGCACGCCATCCATGGCTCGTAAGTATACCCCCGTCGCATAACTCCCCGCCGACGAAACTTTTCCCGGCTGTGGGCCGTATATACCCAAGAGAGAAAAAGTCAACCGCCGAAGAGGTACGTAAAGTGATCGGAAACCCGCCGACATTCGTTTAGGAAGATAAGAGATAGGCAATAATCAATAGTAGTTTTCAAAACTGATTCCCGGTGATTCCGGGGGGATTTCATGAAGCATGGGGAGGGCAAAATGGCGACTAATTTAGCGAAGAAACCAGACAACGCGAAGATAATCCGCGAATCCGAGACGCCCGAACTTCTCGCAAAGTACCTCGCGCACATCGGACAGGGAAACCTCCTCACCCACACCGAGGAGATAGACCTCTCGAACCGCGCCAAAGCCGGGGACACACGCGCCCGCCATCGCCTCATCGAGAAGAACCTCCGCCTCGTCGTCTCCGTGGCGAAGAAGTACCGCGGATACGGTCTCCCCTTCGAGGATCTCATCCAGGAAGGGAACATCGGCCTCATGAAGGCCGTCGAGAAGTTCGACCCCGACCGCGGATTCCGCTTCTCGACGTACGCGACGTGGTGGATCCGGCAAGCCGTACAAAGAGCGGTGGCGGATAAAGGCCGCACCATCCGTGTCCCCGTCCACATGACCGAGAAGATCCGGAAGGTCAGCCGAGCGTATAACGAGCTCGCCCTCGAGTTCGAGCGCGAGCCGTCCGAGGAGGAAATCGCCAAGCACCTCGAATGGGCCTCCGAGGACGTGCGGCTCACGATGAGCGCGATGCCCGACGCGACGAGCCTCGACCAGCCCGTCTCCACCGACGACTCGGCCTCGCACCTCGGGGACTTCATCGAGGACGACAAGGTCTCCGACACCCCGGACACCGTCATGCGCGAGATGGAGACCATCCAGCTAAAAGAGGCGATAAACCGCCTCCCGGACCGGGCGAAATACGTCCTCGTGCGCCGATACGGCCTCGACGACCGCGACCCCGCCACCCTCGCCCAACTCGGCGACGAACTGGAAATATCGCGCGAGCGCGTCCGCCAACTCCAGCGCGAAGCCGAGCGCATCCTCAAAACCGGAGAACACGGCCGCGTCCTCCGCGACGCCGTCGCATAGGCGGCTCGCCTTCGGCGAACCGCGCTGTCAGCCATCAGCTTTTAGCCGTCAGCTTTTTTCAGGAGCCGGACTTTTCCGGCTCCTTTTTTCATGTCCGGGTGAAGCCTCTTTGCTAACCTCTCCTCGATGAAGGAGAGTGCGAACAAGGTTTTCTGGGTCTCGGCAATCGCTTTCGCCGTGTTTTCGGCGGTCGCGGGGGCGGGGCTTCTTTACGGTGTCGATCTTTGGTCTATAAATACCGCGCAAACGTACACTTCGCCCTTCCTCGACGACTTCGGGAACTTCGTTTCGCTCGTCGGGGACGCCGAGGCCACGAGCGTGGCGATGGCGGTTTTGTGCGCGGTTTTGTTTTTCACTGGAAGGCGCGTTCTCGCCGTGCGGCTCGCCATCGCGTATGTAGTTTCCGCGGCGATCGAGATCGCTACGAAATTCTTCCTCCCCGTCCCTCCGATACCCGATGAAGTCGGGCGGAACCCCGAGTACGTCCCGACCGTCGAGGTGGCGTACCTTTATCCGTACCCGAGCGGGCATATGATCCGCACGATCCTTTTCCTCGGGGTGATCTTCATTCTTTGGCCGAACAAAATTGCGCGGGCGGCGATCGTTGTTTTCCTCGCGATCACCGCCGCGACCCGGATGTACCTCGGCGTCCACTGGCCCTCCGACCTCATCGGCGGCGCGCTTCTCGGACTCGCCGGACTCGCGTGGGCGATGCGGAGCAAACGCGCATGAGAGCCACCATCATCGGCTCGGGAACCGTCTTCCCCACCCCCGAACGCCGCCAAAGCTGTGTCGCCGTCGAAGCGGGCGGCGAAACCATCGTCTTCGACCTCGGAAACGGAGCCCTCCGGGGCATGCTCCTCGCCGGACTCGACCCGCTCGTGATCGACCGCCTCCTCATAACCCACTTCCACCCCGACCATACCTCGGACATACCATCCCTCCTCTTCTCGATGAAGTACGGCATGACCGAGGAAAGGACGAAACCCCTCCACGCCATCGGCCCCCGCCCCTTCGAGGAATTTTGGCGCTCCTTCGAAACCGTGTGGAAAGGATGGATGATCCCCGCCTTCCCCATCGAAACCACCGAACTCCCCGTCGAACCGGGCCATAAAACGGAGCTTCCCGGAGGAACCCTTTCATGGACTCCGGCGGAACACCGTCCCGAAAGCATCGCATACCGCCTCGACGCGGACGGCGCGTCCTTCGTGTACACGGGCGACACCGAATACGCCGAGTCCGTCGTCGAGCTTGCGCGGGGAGCCGACACCCTCCTCATCGAATGCTCCCTCCCCGACGAAGCCGAAATACCCGGCCACCTCACCCCCGCCTCCGCCGCGAGAATCGCCGCCGAGGCCGGCGTCGGGCGAGTCGTCCTCACCCACCTCTTCCCCCCGGTGCTCGAACTCGACCTCGTCGCGGAGGTCGGCGAAAACTTCGACGGGGAAATCCTCGTCGCCGAGGACGGGATGAAGCTGGAGATATGATCGAATCAACCGCGATCCCGGACGACAAAGCCGACGCACCCACGGAACCACGGCCATTCATCGGGGGAGGGACGCACTCGGAACACGGTTCGACGAAAGAAAAATTCTTTTCTAAAAGCTAACCGCTAAAAGCTAACCGCTAAAAGCTATTTCGCGGCGCACTCCTCACAGAGGCCGTGGAGTGTGATCTCGTGCCACTCGGTGGTGAAACCCGTCTCCCTCTCGACTTGAAGCGCGAGGTACTCCATAAGCTCCTCGTTGAACTCGATGACGGCCCCGCACTCCCGGCACCGCGCATGCTGGTGGATCTTCTCCGTCGCAAGCTCGTACCGCGCATACCCCTCGCCGAAATCGCGCTTCCGCGTGACGTTGAGTTCCGTGAGGAGGTCGAGGGTCCGATACACCGTCGAAAGCCCGAGTTCGGGGTGGTCGCCCTTCACCCGGTCGTAAATCTCCTCCGCCGACGAATGCCTCGCCCCTTCGAGCGCGCGGGCGATGATCCGCCGCTGGTTCGTAAGGCGGTACCCTTTGCTTCTCAGTAAATTCTCGAATTCGACCATGCGGAAAGTCTATCCTCCACCGCCGTCACGATCAAGAACCAATCTTAAATGCGAAAACCCCGGCTCATTCGTCTCGTTCGGCTTTCGGCTTCTCCGGATCGACCCGGAACGTCTTCTTTCTTCCTCCGGGCCACCAATTCCAGTCGCCGAGTATCCGCATCGTCGCCGGGACGAGGAGCATTCGGATTATGGTCGCGTCCACGAACACGGCAACGGCGAGACCGAGGCCGACGGCCTTCGTGAGGATGATGCTCGTAAACGCGAACGCCCCCGCCACCACGATGATGATCCCCGCCGCGAACGAGATGACCCCCGCCGTCGCCGTGAGTCCCTTCGCCACACTCGCGGTATTCGAGTCGCCGTTCTCGTAAGCCTCGCGCATCCGCGAAAGAAGAAACACCTCATAGTCCATCGAAACGCCGAAGATCGTGCAAAACATGAGGATCGGCAAAGTCGCGTCCACGAACCCGAGCGGCGTGAAATTGAGGAGGCCGGAGAGGTTCCCGTCCTGGAAAACGAACACCACCGCCCCGAAGCTCGCCGTGAGGCTGAGAATATTCACGAACACCGCCTTGAGCGGAAGAATCACCGACCGGAACGTGATGAGAAGCACGATGTACGTCACCCCGAGCACGAACGCGAGCGCGTACGGAGCCGTCCCGTACAAACTTTCGATGAAGTCGCTTTGCCCCGCCGAAAGCCCTCCGACCAAAAAGCTCGCGCCCGCCGGAGCATCCACCGAGCGAGTCTCGCGCACGGATTCATAAGCCGCCTCCGAGTACGGATCCGCGCCCGTCGTCGCCTGTATGAGCGCCCGATCCCCCGCCACATACGACCCGAGCGCGTTTTGTATTTCTTCGGAGTCGCGCACTTCGGGAACGTCGAGGACGGCGGCGATGCCCTCCGCGGTGATCTCCCCCTCGGCGGAGACTCCCTCGGGAAGCTCGGGGATTTCCTCCGCGAGCGCCGCTTCGAGTTCCTCGTCGGCGCGGGCTTCGACCTCGGCTCGGACTTCCTCCTCCGCGCCCGGCGGAAGCTCCCCCCCGAACTGCGAGCGAAGCTCGTCGAGTTGTGTCTCGACCGCCTCATCGGTTTGCCGCTCGGCCTCCGCCTCCGCCTCGGCGCGGGCGTCCTCGACTCCGGCGGCGTACTCCCTCGCCGCCTCCTCTCCGATGGAATAAACGCTCTCGATGCCGGTAAACTCGCCCGTCTCGCCGATGCGGCTCGAAAGCTCCTCGACCTCCCGGAGACCCTCCGCGCTCGTCGGGTCGCTCGAAGTCGTCGCGACGATTTCGAGCGGGGTGAGGGAAGCGTAGTCGAAGTCCTCTCGGAGGACGTCGTCCCCGGCTCGGGATTCGTATTCCTCCGGGAGAATGCTCGCTTCGGGGATCGCCAGTTTCATGTGGAAGACCGGGAACATGAGGGCAGCGAGGAGGGTTCCGACGACGAGGATCACGACGACCGGACGGCGCATCACGATCTCCGCGACCCGCCCGAAAAACGACACCCCCGGAGAGCCGCGACGACGGATGATCGCGAGCGAGTTCACCCGATGCCCGAGAACGCCGAGGATCGCCGGAAGGAGCGTCAAAGCCGCCGTCACCGACACGAAAACCACCATCGCCCCCGCCACCCCGATCGAGCGCATGAACATATACGGGAAGAAAAGAAGCCCCGAAAGCCCGATCAAAACCGCGAGCCCCGAGAAGAATATGGACCTCCCCGCCGTCGCCACCGTCCTCGGCACCGCCTCGGAGACGGAATAATCCTCGAGTTCCTCCCGGAAACGGCTCACGGCGAAGAGCGCGTAGTCGATGCCGAGTCCGAGTCCGAGCATCGTCGAGATGGTGAGGACAAAGACCGACATGTCGTAAACCCCCGCAAGAAAATAAAGGATGCTCAAAGTCGTGATGACGCTCGCCCCGCCGATGAGAACGGGAACCCCGGCGGCGACGAGCGTCCCGAAGGCGATGATGAGGATGAGGATGGCGAGCGGGAAGGCGTACTTCTCGGCGTCGCGGATGTCCTCGTTCGAGGCGTTTTGGATGTCGAGGTACACGGCGGGGGCGCCCGTGACGTATGTGGTGAGGGTGTCGGAGCGGACGCTCTCTCGGACGTCGTCCACCAAATCTTGCGTCTCGTCGATCGAGACATTGAAACCGACGACGGCATACGACTTCCCACCGTCCTCGGAGATGAACCGCTCGTCGTCGGTGCTTTCGTACGTCGCCACATAACTCGTCTCTTCGAGTTCGCGGAGCGGTTCGAGAGCCTCGGCTTCCTCCCTTCGGAACCCCTCGCTCCGCGCTTCGCCGCCGTCCTCGAAGACGATCGTCAAAGTCGCCGGGGAGACGCCGAACTCTTCGGTCATGATTTCCTGGACTTGCTCGGCCTCGGAGTTCGCCCCGTCGAAGCCGCCGCCTTTGAGTTGCCCGCCGAGTTGCGGCGCGAAGAAAACCCCGGCCACGAGAACCACGCCCCACACGGCGAGGACGACCCACCGGAAACGATACATAAAGCTCCCGATGCCGAAGAAGATACTCATCGTTCGTAAAAACCGGGAGTCGAGGGGCTTTCGCTTCGCTCACTTCGGGATTCGGGAGTCGGGAAAAGCGCGGAGGCGAAATCCACCGCGTCGGAGCCGCTTCCTCCTACCCCCGATCTTTCGTATTCATGGGCGCGTCGAAGGGCGGGGGTGGAGAGCTTCGCGCGAGGCTCGGTGAGAAATTCGAGGTAAAAAACAGCCGCCATTCGCGTAATGTTATCCGACGGGGGCGGAGTTTATGGGCTTTCTTTTACAGGGTCGCTTCGCTCATGCTCGCTGTCGCTCGCCGGGAGTCGGGAAAGACACGGTGTCGAAACCCGCGACCGCCGACGCGCCGTTCGATTCCGGCGAGAGTCCGTCGGGCGGAAAGATGAAAGTATCAAAGGAAAGAGAGTCGGGAATGCCCCGACTCCCGAAACGAGCGAAGCGAGTGCCTCCCGACTGCCGACTCCCGGTTTTTATCGCTCGACGCTTTTTCGGGAAAGCGTGAGCGTGAGCGCGAGTCCGACAATGGGCAGCGCGGCTATGACGAGCATCATGGTGGTGAGGGAGTATGTGTCGGCGACCCATCCGAAGATGGGCGCTCCGAATCCGCCGAGGCCGATGGAGAAGCCAAACGTGATCCCCGCCGCGAGGCCGATGCGTCCGGGCAAATATTCTTGTCCCATGACCACCGTTACGCCGAACGTCCCGATGGTGGCGGCCCCGATGAACGCGAGGAGGATGGTTCCGAGGACGGGGCCGGAGAGGATGAAGGCGAGCATGAGCGGGCCGAGGACGAGCATCGAGGCGGCGAGGACGGTTCTTCTTCCCACGCGGTCGGCGAGGCTCCCGAGGATGAGCGTCCCGACCGCGCCGCTCGCGAGCATCACCGTGAGAGCAGTGTTCCCCCACGCCGCCGAGCGGTCGAGAACCCCGACGAAGTACGCCGCCGTAAACGATACGAGGCCGAAATAAAAGAACGAACGCAATGCCACCACCGCGACCATCGTGGCGAACGGCCTCCATTGCGGCGGCGCATGGACGGCCGGTTCACCGCCGTCCTCCCTCTCGACCGCCTCCGGGCTGAAAGACATGAGGCGCGGGAGTTCATAAAGAAGGACGGCGGCCATGAGCGCGGCGGGGATAACGAGGAAAAGAGTTCCCGAAAGTCCGAAGAAAAGAACGAGCGGGGTGGTGAGGATCGGGCCGAGGGCGAATCCCGCGTTTCCGCCGACGGAGAAGAAGCTCATGCCCCGGGCGCGGCCCGAGCCAGACACATAGTTTGCGAACCGCGCCGACTCCGGATGGAACGCCGCCACCCCGACGCCGCTCAAAACCACCGAGAGAAAGATAAGCGTATAGCTCGGGGCGACCCCGGCGAGCGAGATGCCGATTCCGGCGAGAAGGACGCCGAGGGGCATGAGGATCGGGAGCGGTCTTTTGTCGGAGAAGATGCCGAAGATCGGCTGCACGATGGACGAGCTCACGGTGGAGGCGAGGATCAAAGCCCCCGCCGCCGCGAGCGAGATGCCCCGCTCGGCGACGAGGAACGGAAGCAAAGCGGCTACGGCTCCTTGATTCACGTCGGTGAACATATGCCCCGACGAGAGGACGGCCATCGAACGCCGATCCACACCCTTTTTTACCGCCTCTTTTATGTCCTCACCTTTCGTGGCGTCCCGCCTTCGGCGGAAGGCGCTTTTGGCTTTTGGCAAAGGCCGCGAGCGTCGGACATCCACCGTGGGGATCGACCTCCTCCCCGGAATGCCCGAACGCGGAAATATTATCAGCCGCCTCACGGGTTCGTGCGACGAGGCGGGCCATGCTTTCACGGGGGCGGTTCGCTCCTTCCCGAAATACGAAGTTCGGAAGAGAGGCATTTTCGCTTTCGGCTCGGGGGCGCGGTTATCCCGCCCGCGACGCATCGGGGCTTCGTGCGGGCAAGGATGCCCGCGCTCCCGGAAAAACTTCCATCCCCATAACGCGAGTTTCGGCGAGCGGGGAATGGGCGGCGATCCCCCGCCACGTCTTCGTCATCCGTCCATGTATTCGTACGGCGAGGGGAGCCATAAACTCGAAGGAACGCCTCCCTTTCCCGGTCGTCCTCGATCCCGGGCCTCGCGGCCTCCGACGGATCGCCGCGACTCTCCGGCCCCGCAGCGGACCGTCCGGAGTTTTATTGTCGAAGCGAATCGCGAAAGGCTCGGCTCTTCCATAGTCCGGGCTTCGGGTTTCGGGAAATACTTCGCGCACAAGCCATGCTCGCCGAACGAAACCCCGCCGAAGAGGGGATCATCCCTCATGGACTCCGCTGTCAGCCGTCCGAGAATTTGTACGGCGAGGCGAGCCACACTTTCGTTTCGAGGAGGCGGTTCGCCTCTTCCCGGGCTTCCTCGACGGCGAGCCGCGCCGCCTCCGACGGGTCTCCGGGGGACGGTCGGCCTTTTTTCGGGGGGTGTATCTTCACGATCGCCTCGGGGCCTTCGCGCTTTATGCCGCCGAGTTCCCTCGCCTTTCGGAGCGCGTCGGCGAAGCCGCCGACCTCGTCCGCGAGGCCGAGTTTATGGGCTTCCGTTCCCGTCCACACGCGGCCTCCGGCTATCTCGTCGAGATCGGCCTCCGCGATGCCGCGTCCGGTTATCACGCGGTCTTTGAATTCAGCGTATATCGCTCTGACTTGGTTTTCGAGGACGTTCATTTCTTCGGGTGTGGGGCGGCGGCTCGGGTCGAGGAACCCGGATCTCGCGCCGCGCTCGACGGAGTCCGATCCGATGCCGAGCTTTTTATACAAATCCTCCGCAACCGGGCGAAGCGATATGACCCCGATCGATCCGGTGACGGTGTTCCGCCGGACGACGATGTGATCCGCCGCCGCCCCGACATAATATCCGCCGGAACCCGCGACGTTCCCCATAAGCACCACGACGGGCTTAGTCCTCCGAACGCGCTCGACCTCGCGCCATATGAGATCCGAAGCGAGCGCGTCCCCGCCACCCGACTCGACGTGGAAGAGAACGGAGCCGACGCCCGCGTTCTTCTCCGCCGTCCGAAGCGCCGCCACCACCGACTCGTCGCCCGCCTGCCGCCCACCCACGAACGGGAGCGGAACCGGGAGGCTCCGGCTCTCCCCGCGCACGATCATGCCGGAGAGGGAAACCACCCCGACCCTCTTTCCGCCGCCCCGAAGGTATGGAGCCTTCACGGCCTTCCGGGCGACGCCCCACTCCGAGATCCTCGCACGTCCGCCCCCTTCGCCGAGCCTTTCGGGGAGTTCGTCCTCGTAAAGAACGCCGTCGAGGAGTCCTTCGGAGACGGCTTCGCGGGCGGGGTACGGGGCGTTGTCTATTTTGCGCTCCACCTCTTCGGTGGAGAGTCCCCGGCCTTCGGAGATGGCTTCGACGAGTGCGGAGTACCGGCCTTCGAGGAGGCGTCCGGCTTGTTCGCGGGCTTCGTCGGAGAAGTCGTTTCGGGTGAAGCGGTCGTAGGCGGATTTGTACGGCGAGACGGCGACGACCTCGGCCTCGACGCCGACCTTCTCGAAAGCGTCCTTCAAAAACGTCGCGCTCGTCCGAACACCGGTGACATCGAGCGTGGCGAGGGGGGTGGCGAAAATTTCGTCGGCGGCGGAGGCGAGATAATACGCGGGGGTTCCGCCTTCGACGAGGTACGCGACGACCTTTCCGCCCCGCTCGCGGTACGCGAGGAGTTCGCGCCGAAGCTCCTCGATGGAAGCCCATCCGGCTCCGAGGCCGCGCACCCGGAGGATGACCCCGTCCACCCTTCCGTCGGCGGAGAGGAGGCGAAGCCTTTCCCGAATTCCTTCGAGGCTCGGGCCGGAGGGGCCGCGGCCGAGGCGTTTTTGGACGAAGCCGACCTTTTGCTCGAACTCGGGGAGGGGGCCGTTTATGTCGAGCCACACGAAGTTCGGGGGGCGGCGGAGGAGGCTCACGAAAACGTTTCTCAAAAAGCGGAAAAGGTTTGCGAAGGTGTGCATGATCGCGGACATCGCGCAAATACTACAACGTCGGGCTTTGATCGGGATCACTCGGATGAGGGAATGTCGTATGATAGACTTCCGTTTCAGGAATGGTTATTGATTGAGTCTGTTGTCAAGAGTTTGAGAGTATGAGATGCCAGAGGTTCGGGATCACGACATAAGAGAGAAGTTCCGGCGGTCGGGCTATACGCTCACGTCCCAGCGTCGGGCGGTACTCGAGGCTCTTTCCGAGGCGAGGGGGCATCCCTCGGCGGAGGACGTGTACCTCGTTGTGAAGAGGAAGAATCCGCGCGTCGCGCTCGGGACGGTTTATCAGGCGCTTTCCGTGCTTGAGGAGATCGGGGTCATAGAGTCGAAGCATTGGTCGGAGTCGCCGACGAGATACGATTTGAACCTCGCGCCGCACCTCGACATCCGGTGCGTGAGGTGCGGGGATGTCGCCGAGGTTCCGGGCGTGGAGATGGACGGCGTCGAGGAGCGGATACAGGCGAACACGCCGTACGAGGTTACGAGGACGGCGATGCTCATAGAAGGTCTTTGCCCGAAGTGCGCGGGGGAGCGAAACGGTGCGTGAGGATCTCGCGGAGGCTCTGAAAAAGGACGCGGGCCTCACAGACGAGCAAGCCCGGCGGGCCGTCGAGGTCTTCGAGGATTTCATGAAGGAGAGAAGCGGGGAGCGGGAGCCGAGCGGGGGTCTTTTCTCCGGCGCGGCGAGCCTCTTCGACGACAAACGCTGAGAGCCGCGTGTGCTTCATAGCGTGGAGAATCCCCATCGAATTCCGACCTTTGTTCGCTCGGCTTTACCCGAGGCCGGATAAGGAGTAATCTAGGCATCGGTTTATGGAACAGGGAGGTTCGAGGCTTGCGGAAGGGGCGGTCTTGAGCGAGCAACCGAGGGATCCAATAGAAGAGCTTATAGGCCAGATGGAGGCGGCGGGTTCTCTGATCGAGAGCCTTGAGGAAGAGGTCGCCCAGCTTCGACGCGACCTCGAACAGGCGAACGTCGCCCTCGGGGCGGCGCGCGAGGAGGTCTCGGCGCGAGGCCGTGCCCTCGACGACCGGGGCCGGGCGCAGGAAAGCTCGTCGGAGGAGATCTCACGCCTCCGGGCGGAGATGGACGACATCAAAAGCCGCCACGCCGACGAGCAGATCCGGTTGAGAAACGAGCACATAAACGAACTCGCCGAAGTGCGGCGGAGCCTCGAAGAGCAACGCCGCGTTGACATGGCGGCGGCCTCCTCCGACGATCGGGTGGAGGGTTTGAAAGAGGAGCTTCGCCGGGAACGCGAAGCCCTCGAAGAGCGCCATCAAGCGGATCTCGAAGCCCTCGAAACCACGTCGCAGCAATGGGAGGAGCAACTAAGGGAAGGGTACCGCGAGCAGGAAGAACGCCATCAGGCGGAGATGGAAGCGGCCCTCGACGAGAGCGAGAAGCAAAGGGAGGAGCTCGAGCGGTCGCTCCGGGCGGAGTTCGAGGCGAAGCTCAAGGACGAGCGAGGCGCGGCGAGCGCCCGGTATGAGGAGACGATGCAGGCTCTAAAGAGCGCCGCCGAGGGGCGCGATAGCGAGCTTCAAAAAGACTACCGCGCCGTCGTCGAGAGCCAGCAGGCGGAGATCGAGTCTTTGAGGCTGGGGATCGAGGCCGCCGGGCGCCGGGCCGTCGAGGAGAGGAAAGAGGCGGCGAACGAAGTAAAGAAGCTCGCCGAGGGTCGGGAGCGGGAATTGAAGAAGGCCCACTCCGCAAAGGTCGCCGCTGTAAAAGGCGAGGCGGATAGGCGGGTCGCCGCGCTCCAGTCGCAGAAAGAGGCGGACAACAAAGCCCTCACGGCCCGCCACGCCGAGGAGATGATCCGCCAGCGCAGGGAGTACGAGGAGCGCCTCGTATCCGAGGACGAGCGGCGGAAGCAAGAAACGTGGGCGCTCGAGGAGAGGCTCTCCGACCTGAAAATACAGCGCGAGACTGAGATGCGCTCGTACAACTCGCGCTTCGGGAAGATCGAGGCGGCGAGGGTCGCCAGCGAAAGCGCCGCCGAGGAGAACGTCGAGCGGGTCGTCGCGGGCTTCGGGCGGGAGATCTCCGCGATGGAGAACCGCATCTCCGAGATGGAGGATGCTTTGGAGGAATCGGAGTCTCTCCGGGCGAGGCTCGAGGAGGAGCTTTCGGGCCTCCGGACGAGGATCGAGAACGGGAAGCCCCCGTCGCTCAGGCGGGCGACCCGAGATCGCCGGGAGGCCGGCTCGGACGCTTCCGACGAGCGGAAGCTCCGCGAACTCGACGCCCGCCGCGTACTCGCCGAGGAGAGGGCGCAGTCGCTGGAGGCGGCGATCAAGAAAACCGAAGCCGAACGCGACGAGGCGAACGAAAACCTCGCGCAGACCCGGGAGGAACTGAAGAAAATATCCGACCCCGCGCAAAGGCTGAGAGACGGCATCTCGCTGTTCAATTCCAGCGAGCACGCGAAGGCGGTCGCCTCGATCTCGAAGGCGCTCGGCCTCCCGAAGGTCCACGCCGGGATGGACGAGGCATCCCCCTCGAAGCCGACCCTGACTTTCGTGTGGGAGGGCATGGCGTGGAGGAGGTACGTCTCCGACCCGATGGAGGGCGTGGAGGAGCCCCGCGTATACCTCTCCGGCACCGGGGAGGACACCGCCGATCTAAACAACGGCCCCGGAAGCCCCCGCTCCCCGAACGCCCGCATGGACTCGAAAGGCCGGCTCATGCTCGGCGTTCAGGCGAGATAGCGGCGCATCCGGCGGCGAGCCGCGCACCTCAGCTTGCCCAGCCCGCTTCACTCGTCGGCCAGTAAACGTTTTGGAGTCATACGGAGTCCGGGTAATAAGTTCCGCTCGATCCGCCAGATTCCGCATGACATCGACTCCGGTCGAGGAGTCGTTCCGAAGATGGCGCGTGTCCACTGTGGGAAAGCCTCAATGCGACGGAGAGGCTTTTAGCGGACGACGGGATGGGGCGCGAAATCCGGATGAATGGTTCATCATGTGCGATCCGTGAGGTCGTGGGAAGCGTCGCTCCGGATTTATTCGGACTTCGAGCCAGTCGCCTTTCGGGGCTTCCGAGAGTATTTTTGATTGTATTCGTAAAGTGCCGCTCCTCGCCGACCGCCGATGTATCCCGCGCCGACCGACACCGCGAAGATGAGGACGAGGAGAAGAACGGCTCCGGTGGAGTCTATGCGCGGGAATGGCCCTTGCCCGGTGGCCAGGTTGAGAATCGGGGATATGGCGAACGCCGCGACCCCGACAATCGCACCGTGGAGGGCGCGCCGATTCGTCGCCCGGTATCCGGCGGCCATCCCGCCGAAATAGAATGAGAACGCGGCGGCGAAGACCATGAGCGTCATCGGAAGAATGTCCGAAGTGGAAAGCTCCCCGAGGCCGAACACCACGCTAAGGACGGGGGCGAAGATCCCGAACACGACCAAAAGCGCGATCACGAACGCGATCAAAACCCCTATGAACACCGACATTGCACTTCTCATCATTCCGCCAGTATAAAGCAGCGGCCTTCCATCGTCGGTGTCCGGGTTCCCAAAGCGGCTTCGCTCGTCAGCATTCAGCCGTCAGCAAATACCTCCGATGCGCGAGGCTCATGCGCGTTCGACGCGTCTTCTTCGGAGAAACCTCCTTTGAGAAGCGCGGCAATGTGAACGGAGCGGCGAAAGTGAAAAGCCAACGGCCAACCGCTGAAAGCGCGGAGAAGCCA
Source organism: Rubrobacter sp. (assembly GCA_013697825.1). Classification (GTDB taxonomy): domain Bacteria; phylum Actinomycetota; class Rubrobacteria; order Rubrobacterales; family Rubrobacteraceae; genus JACCWD01. The sequence goes on along the minus strand of JACCWD010000155.1, from coordinate 12,123 downwards.
TCTTCACGAAAGAGCGGCCACGAGTTCGCGGCAAAACGCCGGAATATCCGGAACGACGCGCCCCCACACGAGGTTCCCGTCCCAGAAGGCGGGTTCATCCACCCACTTCGCCCCCGCGTTCACGAGGTCGTCCTTTATGCCGAGCGAACCCGTAGCCCGAACGCCGTCCACGATCCCCGCCGAAATAGCCACGAGGCCGCCGTGGCAAATTGTCCCGACGATGCCTCCCCGCCCATGCACGTTCCGAACGAGGTCGAGCACCTCCGGATACCGCCTCAATTTGTCCGGCGCCCACCCCCCCGGAACGACCACCCCATCTAAAGTCGAAGCGTCCACGTCCGAAGGCGTTGCGTCGGCGCGGGCGGAGAGAGCATTCTTCCCGTAAACCGTGTCGAGGGTAGTTCCGACGGAGACGACCTCGGCTCCCTCTTCACGGAGGCGCATCACCGCCACCCAATATTCGAGGTCTTCGAAGCCCTCGGCGACGAGGACGGCGACTTTCTTTCCGTTCAGTTTCATAAAGCTCCTTCGTTCGATGGGATGTATCCGTGGCGTTCGAGGTCTTCGAGGGTCGTCTCGTAGATTTTGCGAGCCTCTTCGACGGCGGCTTCGGCCTCGGTCGCTTCGGGGAGATCGCCGGGGTATCGTGGCTGCACGGCCCACACGGAGAGGGAGGAGAGATCGGTCGCCTCGTCCTTAAATGTCCACCCCTTCGGCAAGGAGTTCCGGAGTCGGTCGAGGTCGTGGGTGAAAGCGTAGTCTATCTGCTCGAACACATATATCACTTTCATCGCCTTCTCTGCCGCTTGCTGCGCGTGGAAGCAGGCGAGGCGCGGATGAAGATCCTCCCGACCGAGAAACGCTTCTGCTCCTCGAAGGTCATCGTCGGCGAAGCGAAGCCACCGCGCGACGATTCGGGCGGTTTCAGCGTCGCTCATACACCACCTTCCCGTCCCGCAAAGCCGGACGAAGCACAGTGCCGACGAGATGCCCCCGGCGACGGATCTCATCCACATCCGTCACGACGATGTCCTTCGGAACCGGAAGATCTGCCACCGCCCGTATTATCTCCACCGTGGGCTCGCGCTTTTTCTCCCACTCGACCTCGTCGAACACGACGAGAAGATCGATGTCCGAGTCGTATCCGACCTCCCCTCGGGCGAGCGAGCCGAAGAGGACGATCCGAAGCGGATCGAAGTTCTCGGCGATCCTCTCGACGACGCTCGGGAGCCACTCTTCGAGCGTTTTTCCTTTGTAAAGGAAGAGCTTTGTCTTCGAGTCGGGCATGGACGGTATTCTATCCGCCATCCGGCGCGAGGAGTTCATCCACCGCCCGCCTCGCCTCCCCGCCGCCGAGCTCGATGGCGCGGGAAAGCTCCAAAACGGCGTCCGAGCCACGTCCGGCCCCGATCAGCTTTTCGGCGGCTTCGAGGTGAACCCGGAAGTCCTCGCCCCCATCGCCGGAGAGCGACGTCGCCGAAGGTTCCGTCTCGGGTGGCGGCTCAGAAGGCGACCCCCCGGAAGAAACCGCCTCTGAGGAAACCGCCACGTATGGCGGCGGTTCGCGGGTTTCCGTATCGGGGGGAGCCGCTTCGGAAGAAGCCGCTTCGGAAGAAGCCGCTTCGGAAGTCGGCCCTTCTTCCCCCCGTACGAGGGCGAGGAGGTCTTCGCCATACCGGGCCGCCCGGCGCAGTCCGATGCCCTTCACGGCCCCGAGTTCTTGAACGGTGCGCGGCTTCCGGGCGGCGATCTCTTCAAGGTGCGAGTTATGAAGCACGACATACGCCGGAACTTGCTGGCTCCTGGCCTGATCCCCCCTCCACACCCGAAGCCTCTCGAAAAGCTCCTCATCTATCTCAGGCCGCGGAGTGGGGAAAGCCGACGTGCCGCCGCGCCGCCGACCGTCCACCGCCGCCGAAATCGGCGCGTCATCCGTTTCGCGGGCTTCGACCTCGCCGAGGCACACGTCGCATCCGGCGCACGGGGAGACTTCTTCGGTGTCTCCAAAATGCCAGAGGAGGCGTTCGCGGCGGCACGAGGAGAGGGTCGCGTAGCCTTCGATGTCGTCAACCTGCGAATACGCCGTCTTCGCCCTCGCCTTCAGCCGCGACGCGATGTTCCGCCGAAGGCCGTCGTCGAGGGTCGTCGCCCGGAGCCTCACGTCGGCGAGCGAGCCTCGCGGCGCGGCCTCGACCGATCCGGAGACCATCATCGAATACACCGCCCCTTGCGCGACCGCCGGACGGACGTCGGCCTTTCGGGCAAGCTCGGTGAGCCGGACGGCCCCCGTTCCCGGAAGAGCGGCGTGGACGGCCCGCACGTCGTCGCGAAGCCCGCTCGGCTCCTCGTCGAGGCTCCAGATCTCGACCTCCTCCCACAAGTCGTAGCCGCGCGAGAGGAGGCCGGACTCCTCCAGGCTGCGGAGCATGATCCCCGCCGAGTCCGCGTCCACGCCGCCCAATGTGGCGAGCGCGGCGGGCGAGGCGTTCACCCGCCCCTCCCTCTCCAAACCCGCCATGCCCCGGAAGAAGCGGACGACCTCATCCTCGCCGGAGGAGCTTAAAGTAATGAGCCGCCGCCGCCGCCCGAGGTCGGCGGCGCGGTAAAGCACGACGCACTCGCTCGGCTCGCCGTCGCGCCCCGCGCGCCCGGATTCCTGAATATACGCGGGCAAACTCCCCGGCACCGTCGCGTGGATGACGAAGCGCACGTTCGGCTTGTCCACCCCCATCCCGAACGCCACCGTCGCGACGACCACCGGAAGCTCGTCCGTCATGAACCGTTCTTGAATCGCGGTCCGCTCCCCCGAGCCGAGCCCGGCGTGGTACGCCGCCGCCTCGACCCCCGAGCGGCGGAGTTCGGCGGCGATCTCCTCGCAGTCCTTGCGCGAGAGGGCGTAAACGATGCCGGGCGGTGGAAACTTGCGGATTTGCTCCAAAATCAAAGGCGCGATGCTCGACTTCTTCTTCGCTTCAATCACCCGATAAGTCAAATTCGGGCGGTTGAAACTCGTGACAACGACGGCGGGTTCGCGCATCCGCAACGAACGGCTTATGTCGTCCCGCACGCGGGGTGTCGCCGTCGCCGTCAAAGCGAGGACGGGCGGACTGCCGAGATCCCGCACGACGCGGGGCAAAAACAAATAATCCGGTCGGAAGTTATGGCCCCACTCGGAGATGCAATGCGCCTCGTCCACCACGAAAAGCCCGACCCCCGCCCGCCGAAGAGACAATACGAACTCCAAAGAACGGAGCCTCTCCGGCGCGACATAAAGCATCTTTATCTCGCCGCTCCGAACCCTCCGCTCGACGTCCCACCTTTCCTCCGGCGAAAGCCCGGAGTGGAGCGCGGCGGCCTCCGCGACCTCGCTCTGGATGAGGGAATCTATTTGATCCTTCATAAGCGAAATGAGCGGAGAAACGATCACGGTCAAACTTTCCTGCATAAGCGCGGGAACCTGGTAGCAAAGGCTCTTCCCGCCGCCCGTCGGCATCACCGCGAGCGTGTCGCGCCCTTCGAGGACGGCGAGGATGGCATCCTCCTGTCCGGGGCGGAACGAGTCGAAGCCAAATATCTCTTTGAGGACTTTATGAGGCACGGAGTAATGGTAAGGCTTCAGGTTTCAGGTGTCAGGTTTCAGGCGCGCACTCGAAGCCGAAACGCGAAAACAAACTCGTGAGGGCCGAGCCAAGCCAGCGGCTTCGTCCCGCCCATCCCCGTCTGCCCGGAGAAGTGTTTGCTAAAACCTGAAACCCGAAGCCTGAAACCTCAAAAACTATTCGTCTTTTTGATCGGCGACGAAGCGCGGGATGGGCTTGAGTCCCTGTATTTGCCCCGGCGGGCGGCTCCTCCGATCCGGCGTGTTCTCACGGGGCGGGCCTTTCTCGGCGGCGTCGAGGAGGCGGTCGAGGGAGCGGCGCATGTCCGCGCTCGTCTTCATGAACGCGAGCCGGAAACCTCCGAGCGGCGCGGCGAGGGCCGGTATCACCCCGAGCAGGAAAAGCCCGTTTTGAACACCCGCGAGGAAGAAGAGGAGCGCGAACGTTACGCCGAGGATTCCGGCGAGCGATATGTATTCGGCGCGTTGGTTGGAGATGTCGGCGATGACATCCACCGTGCATCGGTCTTTTTCGACCTCTTCGACGAGGAGTTCTACGGAGCGGGTTTTGAGGAGTGGCTTCTCGCCGGAGAGGTCGAGGGCGCGACGCATGAGGCCGACGGTGTCGCCCGTGTCCCACAGCGAGGCTCCGTCGGATTTGTAGCGGAGCTTCATGCCCTCCTCGGAGCGCATGGCCTCTTCGAGGTATTCGGAGGTCTCGCGCGAAGGATACTCTATCTCCCGCACCGCCCGCATCCTCGCCGGGCCGAGGAGCATCCTGTGGTAGTTCATCGGATCCGCCGCCTTCTCCGAAGAAACCTCGAAGACGGCCCGCCTCACGTCCTCCTCCGGGATCCCGGCGGCCGCGGCGACTTGAACGACAACCTCGGCGGAGACGGAGGGGTTATTCTGTTTCATCCGGCCCCATCGGCGGGAATTCAATTGCGCCGAGCGGCGCAGGACGGCCTCGACTTCGGCGGGCTTGAGGCGCTCGTTTTCGGTGTGCTTAGCCATACGTATATTCGAACCTTGCGTGCTTTCTTGCATTGCCTATGTCGCCGCGCCTAAAGCCGCTGGTCGCGCTGGGACTGGGCGGCGAGGATGCGCGGCGTGTCCTTCAAATACGACCAGCCGGAGATGATCGTGAGGATCACAGCCACCCCCATCAGCCACAAGCCGAGCGTCTCGAGAGTTCCCGGCCAGAACCATCCGGCGTATCCGAGAAGGAGCACGAAGACCGCGAGAGCTTGGGCGTTCATCTTCGCCTTCCCCCAGCTATTCGCGGCGATCACCTCGCCGTTCTCGAGGGCGACCATCCGGAGGCCCGTCACCGCGAACTCCCGTATCACCATGATCGCCGCCATCCACGAGTACATGAGGCCAAGCTCCACGAGCGCGAAGAACACCGACACGATGAGCGCCTTGTCGGCGATGGAGTCCATGAGCTTGCCGAAGCCCGTTACTTTATTGCTCCTCCTCGCGGCGACGCCGTCGAAATAGTCGGTGAGGAGGGCGGCTACGTAAAGCACGAGAACCACCGTCCGGTGGCCGGGGAACGGGATATAAAGCGCGGCCATGAGCGGGAGTATCGCCACTATGCGGGCGAGGGTGAGTTGGTTTGCGAGGGTCATACTGCCGTCACCGTGTCTTCACTGATGGTTCGGGTATTTTTCGTCGTTCGACGCGGGGTAACGTAGCATTTTTCGCCCGCTGTCTCAAGGCGCCTCATTCCTCCGAGGAGCCGCGGATTTGGGTGACGGCGGGGCGGAGGAAGGCGCCGAGGATCCAATCCGTGGCGATCCTCGCCCGGCTCTGCGGACTATTCAGCCGCACGAGGTACGCCCCGCGCCAGAACATCGCGGCGACCCACCCGCTGAACTTGACCCCCATCACCTCGTTGACCGCGAAGTCGCTGCTAAGCTCCACGAGCTGCCCGATGGGCTTGTACTCGAACCGCTGCAGATCCCCCGACCCGTCGAGCGCGGCGAGCACGTTGTTCGCCACGGCGTACCCTTCCTGCGCGGCGGCCTGCGCGTTCGGCGGGATGTACTCCCCGCCCTCGTTCTCGCGCACGTCGGGGATGGCCGCGCAGTCGCCTATCGCCCATATGTCGTCCGTTCCCTCGACGCGGAGGAACTCGTCCACCTTTATGCCGTTCCTCTTGTCTACGGGCAGCCCGAGGTCGTGCACCGTCGTGTTCGGACTCGCCCCGGCGGTCCATATGATGTTCTCCGAGGAGATGTTCTCCCCGCCTTTGAGCTTCACGCAGTCCGCCGTAACCTCCTCGGCGAGCGTGTTCACCATCACATGTATGTGGTCGTTGTGGAGCCGCGAGCGGGCCGCGCGCTGCAAAGCCGGGTCGAGCTCCGGCAATATTTGGGGGAGCCCCTCCACGAGGAACACCCGCACCCGGCTCGGGTCTATGTTCGGGTAGTCGGGGGCGAGGTGGTCGTGGACGAGGGTGTGGATCTCCGCCGCTATCTCCACCCCCGTCGCCCCCGCGCCGATGACGACGAAAGTCAACTTCGAGTCGGGGATCTCCCCCCGAATCAGCGAAACCTCCTCGAATCTCTCTATGACCCGATTCCGTATCCGCTCGGCGTCTCGAACCCCGCGCATGCTCATAGCGTGCTCCTCGACGCCGGGTATGCCGAAGAAGTTCGGCTGCGCTCCGAGGGAAATTATCAACTGGTCGTACGGGAACTCGTGGCCGCCGTCGGCGATGATCCGCTTATTCTCGCGGTCTATGCCCGTCAGCGACGCCCGCCGGAAGCTCGCCCCGGAGCTAATAAGCGCCCGCCTAAGCGGCTGCGCGACGTTCCTCGCGTCAATGTCGCTCGACACGATCCCCGGCACCATCGGCCAAAACGTGAAGAAATTGTCGCGGGCGATGACGAGGACGCCGACATCCTCACGGTGGCGTATCTTCTCGCACAGCTTCCTCGCCGCCGAATACCCGCCAAACCCGCCCCCGACGATGAGGACCCTCTTCTCGAATTCCTGGTAGCGCGGCTTCTCCCACGGCGCGTATCGAGGCGCGGGATTCAAAGCCCGCCTGAAAGCGGCAAGTCCTAGGGCCGCCCCTCCCAACATGAGACCCCCCTTTAGCAACCTTCCCATCTCAACCTCCCGACGCCGACCGGACTACGAACGCACATTCTATCGGAGAATACGCCTCCGCAAAGGCGCGGGCGGCTTCGCCGCCGTTCTTCGTTCTTGGTTCGTAGTTTTTAGCCAAGAACCAAGAACTAAAAACTAAAAACGGGAGCGAAGCGACCTCCTTTGCCCCCGCCACGCCGAAACACTATCATCCCCACCATGCTCGACGAGGAACTCAGAAAAGGCGCGAAGCCGTTATACGCCCCCCTTGCCGCCCCCCTCGCAAACCGCATGAGCGGCAATATGGTGAGCATCATGGGCCTCGCCGTCGGCATCCTTTGTCTCGCCCTCGTCGCCCTCGGGTTCAATTTCCTCGCCCTCGTACTGTGGCTCGCCAACCGCCTCCTCGACGGCCTCGACGGGGAGGTCGCCCGCCTCCGAAGCGAAGCCTCGGAGTTCGGCTCCTTCCTCGACATCGCCGCCGACTTCTTCATATACGGCGGACTCCTCGTCGCCCTCGCCATACAACACGAGGACGCCCGCCTCGCCCTCGTCGTTCTCTTTCTCGCCTATTATTTGAACGGAACCATCTTCCTCGCGCTGTCGAGCGTCCTCGAAAGGCTCAAAGCCGAGCGGAAGACCGAGCGCGGCCTCCACTTCCGCCGCTCTTTGACCGAGGGCTTCGAGACGATAATGTTCGGAGTCCTCGCCCTCGCCCTCCCGGCGTACGTTTCGCCCATCGTGTGGGTCTTCGCCGCGATGGTCTTCGTTTCCTCCGCGCAACGACTCCTCGACGCGAGGCGGATGCTCGTCGGATTTTAGCCTTCGAGAACCGACACCCTCACCGTCCGGCTCCTCGGCCCGTCGAACTCGGCGAGGAAGATACCTTGCCACCGCCCGAGGTCGAGTTCGCCGCCGCGCACGAGAAGCGTTTGCGACTGCCCGAAATAGCTCGTCAAAAAGTGCGAGTCGCTGTTTCCCTCGGCGTGTTCGAAGCGAACGTCGAGGGCGTTTATGAGGGCTTCGCTCGCCGCCGCGAGGTCGCGCCGAACGTCGCCGTCGAAGTCTTCGTTCACCGTTATTCCGGCGGTCGTGTGTGTGGACGAGACGAGGCAAAGCCCGTCCTCCGCGCCCATCTCCCCCACCGCCCGCTTCACCTCGTCGGAGATGGACACAAACTCGTAGCGGCTATTCGTGTTTATATGGATGTCGGTGGTTTTAATGCGTCCTCCTTCGTCGGAAGCCGTCAGCGATCAGCCGTCAGCTTTTGGATTGCAACGCCTCCGCCAAATCCGCGAAGCTGTCTACGGCGAGGTCGGCATTCGACTCGTCGCCGGAGCGGTATTTCCCGGTCTTAACTTGAATTCCCTTTATGCCCATCTTCCTCGCTCCGGCAACGTCGGATTCGGCATCGTCTCCGACCATCGCGACTTTGCCGGGTTCGAGGCCGAGTTCCGCCAGCGCGGCGCGGAAGAAGCTCTCCTCCGGCTTCCCGACGACGGTGGCCGCCTTTCCGCTCGCGTATTCGAGGGCGGCGACGAACGGCCCGGCATCGAGGGCGAGACCGTCGGATCTCCGCCAGAAACGGTTCTTTTGAAGGGCGATGAGTTCCGCCCCGTCCATGAGGCATCGGAAAGCCGCGTTCAAACGCCCGTACGAAAATCCCTCGCCGAGATCCCCGACGAGGACCACCTCCGGCCAGTCTTCGGACATGCGAACATCAATCAAATCTTCGAGGAGCGACTCATCCACGAGCGGTCGGCACGAACGGCTTCCGATAAGGGACACCGCCGTCCTCGCCGGGGTGATGATCTCCCGCTCTTCGATCCCGAACCCGAGCCGAACCAAACCCTCATGCACCTCCCGCCGAGGCTTCCGAGTCGTGTTCGTCACGAACCGGAGCGAGATGCCGGAATCCTTCAAACGCTCGACGGCCTCGACCGCGCCGGAGATGGCACCCCCACCCACATAAAGCGTCCCGTCGAGGTCAACGAGGAGGCCGGAGGCATCCATCACGTTTCGAGGGGGGCATTGTCGAGCGACTCCCATAAATAAAGCGCAGCGAGTGTCCGCTCGGGCCGCCACGGCTCGGAGAGTTCTTCGAGTCCCTTCGCGTCGGGCATGTCGGGGAGGGCGTATGCCTTTTCGACAGCGCGGCGGATGCCGAGGTCGCCGACGGGCATCACGTCCGGCCTTCGGAGGTGGAACATGAGGAACATGTCCGCGCTCCACCGACCGAGTCCTTTCACCGCCGTGAGACGGGCGATGACTTCCTCGTCTGGCGTCCCATCCATCTCCTCGAAGTCCATATCGCCTTCGAGGGTGCGCCCGGCGAGGTCGCGGAGGTATGAGATCTTCGGCCGCGACAGTCCGCACGTACGAAGCTCGTCTTCGGTCGCGGCGAGGATGCCTTCGGGCGAGGGCGTCCCGCCGTCGAAGTGGGCGGTGAGTTTGCCGTATATGCTTCGGGCAGCCTTCGTCGAAAGTTGCTGGCCGACTATGGTTCTCACGAGGGCGCCGTATCCGTCTTCGGGGCGGCCCCGCTGTTTTTGGGCTTCGTCGAGGGGGCCGACGCGGCGGACGATCCCCGCCATCGTCTCGTCGCCGCACGAAAGCAAATGCTTCATCCCGGCATCCTCGAAAGCGGAGGGCGCCGGGACGTTGTTTTCGGAAGCTATGTTTACCTGCCGAAGAAGAGTTTCGCGGCGGGGCTCATCATTTCGGGGTTCCACATCGGGTCGAAGGAGAGTTGCGCGTTGACGGTTTCGACGCCTTCGATGGCGAGGGTCTCGGTCTCGACTTGCTCTTGTATGAGGTCTCCGACCGGACACATCGGGCTCGTCAAAGAAAACGTCACGTCCACGTGGCGGCCCTCGTCGTGGACACCCACGTCGTAGATCAAGCCAAGCTCCACGAGGTCTATCCCGATCTCCGGGTCAATCACGTTCCTTAGCTGGTCGTTTACCCGCTCTTCTGTCAACACGCTCTCACCTCATATGGTAGTGATCTCACCCTAATTGTAATGCCATGCCGCGCAGTTTCCACATCACACGCTCACTCGTAATAATCGAGGCCGGTGTGATGGATGACTTCCTCGCCCATGATGCTCCGCAACGTATTCTTCAACTTCATTTGCTGGATGAAGAGGTCATGCTCGGGATAAAGCTCGGGCAACGTCATCGGGCTCTTGAAATAGAACGAGAGCCATTCCTGTATGCCACCCATCCCGGCCCTCTTTGCAAGGTCGAGGAAGAGCGCGAGGTCGAGGACGATCGGGGCGGCGAGTATCGAGTCGCGGGCGAGAAGGTTTATCTTTATTTGCATCGGATACCCGCACCATCCGAAGAGGTCTATGTTGTCCCACCCCTCCTTCGAATCGCCCCTCGGCGGATAGTAATTTATCTTCACGATGTGCGACACATACCCGTACAACTCGGGATAAAGCTCCGGCTGGAAAATATGGTCGAGGACGGAGAGCTTCGATACTTCCTTGCTTTTCAAACTCTCCGGGTCGTCGAGGACTTCGCCGTCGCGGTTTCCGAGAATATTCGTCGAGAACCACCCCTCGACACCGAGCATACGCGCCTTTATACCCGGAGCGAAGATGGTTTTTATGAGCGTTTGTCCGGTCTTGAAATCCTTGCCCGCGACCGGGACGCCCTCCTCCTTCGCAAGCTCGGTGAGCGCGGGTATGTCCACCGCGAGCGACGGCGCGCCGTTCGCATACGGGACGCCCTCCTTTATCGCCGCGTACGCATAAACCATCGCCGGAGGGATCGCCGGGTCGTTCCGGTCGAGGGCGGCCTCGAAGCCTTCGAGGGTGAAATGCGGCTCGCGGGGCTGCAAATACGCCTCCGTGGACGCGCAATTCACCATGACCACTCGTTCGAGGGAGTTTTCTTTCTTGAAGCTCCGGATGTCCTCCCGAACCATCTCCACGGCCTCCCGAAGCGACGAGTACGCTTTCACGTGCGCCCCTTCGAGCTTCGAGACGTACCGCGAATCGAAAACGGCGGGCATCGGACGGATGCCTTTCAGCTCGTCCCGAACGGCGCACAGATGCTCCTTCTCCATCACCCCGGCTGCGGCGGCGGCCTCGTAAGCGTCGTCGTCGGCGAAAACGTCCCACCCGCCGAAGACGACGCTCTCCATTCCGGCGAGCGGGACGAAATCCTTTATCTTCGGGGCGCGATCCTCGGTTCGCTTCCCGAGGCGCACGGTTCCGAGTTGCGTGAGGGAGCCGACGGGTTCGGCGAGACCCTTCTTCGCCAGCTCGACCCCCGCAACGAGCGTCGTCGCCACCGCCCCCATCCCCGGCATCAAAACCCCGAGCCGGCCTCCCGGATCCTGTATCTCTTTCGCTCTCGCCTCGGCCAAAGCCGCCTCCGCTCTTTTGGATTTGTTCGCTTCCAGCCCCACATGATAATCCTCGGACGAGAAGAAGTTCGACCGCCCCCCTCCCACCGGGCAAAGTTACAACCTTGTTACATGAGATACACTTATCCACCGTTCCGCCCATTTCATCCACAACATGTTGTGGATAACTCCGGTTTTCGGGCTTATTTGCCCGCTATTTCGTTTCGGTTCGGTTAAGTTGGGAGTTTCGTCGGAGACAGTGCCGCCGAGGGAAAAGGTGATGAGGCTTCGCCGATGTCCGTGATGGGCGTCGCCGCCCCGTGGAGTTTACGGATGGCCGTCCCATCCGAGGCGGGCGAGGAGGGCGGCGGTCATGGCGGCGGTCGCTCCCCACAGTTTGCGTTCGGAAGAGTTCTCCACGGCGAAGACGGGGACTTCGTATTCGCGGTCGTCGCGGTGAAGGATCGCGGTTTGGAGGGTTTTGGGAGCAAGGAGGGTTTCGAGCGGGACGGTGAATATTTCTTCGACCTCGTCGGGGGCGAGGGTGAGTTCGGCCTCGGGCGGAAGGAGGCCGACGAAGGGTTTGACGAGGAAGTTCGAGGGCGGGATGTACATGTCCTCCATCTCTCCGACGACCTCGACGAGGTGCGTTCCGAGGTCGATCTCCTCCTCGGCTTCACGGAGGGCCGTTTCGAGGAGGGAGTCATCGTCCGGCTCCATGCTTCCGCCGGGGAAGGAAATTTGCCCGGCGTGGTCGTTGAGATGGCCGCGGCGAACCGTATACACGATATGCGGGCCGTCGGATTCCATGAGGACGGGGACGAGGACGGCGGCGAGGCGAGCGTCGAGTTCCTCGGGAGGGGGAATGCGGCGCATCCTCTCCCCCGTCTCGACGTCGCGGGGGGCGAACCCCTCGTAAAGCTCGCGCCAGTTTACGAGGGGTTTCGGCACAGCCTCGCGGAGTTTATCCGCTAAAGCCTCGTTCGATATCCGACCTTCCATGCGCCAAATCATAAAGCATTGGGAGTCGGGAGTCGGGAGTCGGGAGTCGGGAGTCGGGAGTCGGGAGT
>JACCWD010000154.1 GCA_013697825.1 Rubrobacter sp. | reverse complement strand
AATGTCGGGGGGAGGGTGGGGGAGCTTCGGACGAAGATCCGCATGCGTCCCGCCTCGGGGCATCCGGGACAGGGCTTATGGCACGTCCTCTGTTTGGCCTTTGGAGTCGTTCATGAATAATTCGGGTTAAAGATGTGTTTGGGTGGGTGGATGCGCTTTGCTTACCCGGTTCGGCGCATGGGGGCTTCCGAGGCTTTTGTGGATTAGAATACATGCCGTGAGGGCAAATGGCGGTAAATAAAACTCACGAGTCGCGTCGGCGTAGTCAGGGGAAAGAATTGTTTTTCAAGGTTCCGAAGACGAATGACCTTTGGCGGAAACTCCGCAGCCATGTCGGCACCACCGTGAAACATTCGGTGAGTCCCGCCACCGAGAAGATCCGCTCCCGCCTCTCCGACGACGGCGTAAAGAAAACCGAGAGCATATGCCCGTACTGCGCCGTGGGATGCTCGACGCTCGTATACCACCGCGACGGACGCATCATAGACATCGAAGGAAACCCGGACTCCCCCATAAACGCCGGAACTTTGTGTCCGAAAGGCTCAGCGACCTTCGGGATGCATGTCTCGCCGCACCGATGGACGAAGGTGAAATACCGGAGGCCATACTCCGAGGAGTGGGAAGACCTCGACATCGAGACGGCGATGGACATGATCGCCGAAAGAACGAAACGCGCCCGCGACGAAAGCTGGGAGGAGGAGAGCGAGAGCGGCAAGAAACTCAGCCGCTCCATGAACGTCGCCTCCGTCGGCGGAGCCGCCATAGACAACGAAGAGAATTATCTCATCACGAAATTATTCCATTCGATGGGGTTCACGCGAATAACCAATCAAGCCCGCATATGACACTCCTCCACGGTGCCGGGTCTCGGCATCACGCTCGGGAGGGGCGGGGCGACGGGGAATTTGCAGGATCTCCAAAACTCCGACGCCATCCTCATACAAGGCTCGAACATGGCCGAGGCCCATCCCGTCGGCTTCCGCCACCCCATGATCGCCAAAGAGAAAAACGGCGCGAAGCTCATCCACGTTGACCCGAGGTTCACTCGCACCTCCGCGATGAGCGACATATACGCCCCGATTCGTCCCGGAAGCGACATCGTATTCCTCGGCGGCCTCATAAACTACGTACTCCAAAACGAACGCCACTTCGAGGAGTACGTCGTCAACTTCACGAACGCCGCGACGCTCATCTCCGAGGACTTCGAGGATGCCGACGCGACGGGCCTCTTCTCCGGCTGGAACGAGGAGACGCAAGCGTATGACCCGTCCTCGTGGCGATACGAGGGGCAGCCCATAGACCACGCCCCCGTCGGAGGCAGCCAGGGAACCCTCATCGGCGAGGCCGGCGAGGGTCAGCAACACGAGATGCACGATGGAAGGCCGCGCCCCAACGACCAGACTTTGCAGCATCCGAGATGCGTCTTCCAAATACTCAAACGCCACTTCGAGCGGTACACTCCCGAGATGGTCGAGAAAGTCTGCGGCACCCCGAAGGAAGCCTTCGAAGCCGTCGCCGAGACGATCTGCGAAAACTCCGGGCGCGAGAAGACGACCGCGCTTTGCTACGCTGTCGGGTGGACGCAGCATTCCAAAGGCGTGCAGCTTATACGAACCGCCGCCATCCTCCAGCTTCTCCTCGGGAACATCGGGCGTCCGGGGGGTGGGATCATGGCTTTGCGCGGACACGCGACTATACAAGGCTCGACCGACATAGCGACCTTATATGACATTCTCCCCGGCTACCTCCCGATGCCCGACGTGGCGAAGCCACACGACACGTGGCGCGACTACGTCGAGACCGAGACCGCGAAGACCGGCTGGCTCTCGAACTTCCCGAAGTACGCCACGAGCATCATGAAGGCGTGGTACGGAGAGAACTTCGACCACGAGGAAGGCAAGCTCTTCGAGCATTTTCCGCGTATCTCCGGCGACCATTCGTACTACCCGACGATCATGGCGATGAAAGACCGCGAAGTGGACGGAGCCTTCGTCTTCGGCCAGAACTTCGCCGTCGGAGGGCCGCATGCCCGCATGGCCCGCGAGGCGCTCCGAAGCCTCGACTGGCTCGTTGTCCTCGACGCCTACGAAATAGAGACCGCGACAACCTGGAAGATGGACGGAACCGACCCGAAGGACTGCGGAACGGAAGTCTTCTTCATGCCCTCGGGCCTCGTCGCCGAGAAGGATGGTTCGTTCACTCAAACTCAGCGGCTTCTTCAGTGGCACGACAAATCCGTCGAGCCGCCGGACGACGCGAGGAGCGACGCATGGTTCGTATACCATCTCGGACGGCGGATAAAGAAACTCTACGAAAACTCCGACGACCCGAAGGACGATCTCATAAAGGCTCTCCAGTGGGACTATCCGACCGAAGGCCCATACGACGAGCCGGACATCGAGAGCATATTGAAAGAAGTCAGCGGCTACGAAATCGAAAGCGGGAGGCCCGTCTCCGGCTTCGCTGATTTGAAAGACGACGGGAGCACGGCTTGCGGGGGGTGGATCTATTCGGGCGCATACGCCGACGGAGTGAATCAAACCCGCCGCCGAAAGCCCGGAGACAACCCGAACCACGAATGGGGATGGGCGTGGCCCGCAGACCGGAGAATCTTGTATAACCGAGCCTCCGCAGACCCGGAAGGCAAACCGTGGTCCGAGCGCAAGAAATACATTTGGTGGGACGAGAAAGAAAGCAAATGGGTCGGCGACGACATCCCGGACTTCGAGGCGGACAAGCCGCCCTCGTACCGCCCCGAGCCGGGCGACGAGGGGATGGATGCGATCCCCGGCGACGGCCCGTTCATAATGAACGGCGACGGACGCGGCTGGCTCTTCGCCCCCATCGGGCTGAAAGACGGCCCGCTCCCCGTCCACTACGAGCCGCTCGAATCCCCTGTCCCGAACCCGCTTTATTTCCAGCAAAGAGACCCCGCCCTCAAAGTCTTCCCCGGTCGCCCGGACAACCCGTACAATGGTCCCGAAGACCCGAGGTATCCGCACGTCGTTACGACGTATCGCCTCACCGAACACCACACCACCGGGGCGATGAGCCGCTGGACGCCGTGGCTCAACGAGCTTCAGCCCGAGTTGTTTTGTGAAATAAGCCCCGAACTCGCGGAGGAGGAAGGCGTCTCGAACACCGAGTGGGTCACCATCGAGACGAGCCGGGGGAGGATCCACTGCAAAGCCCTCGTCACCGACCGCATCCCGACATACAAGATGGACGGGCGGAACCTCCACACTATCGGACTCCCGTACCACTTCGGCCCGAACGGCATCGTCACCGGAGACATCGTCAACGATATCCTCCCCGTCTCACTCGAAGCAAACGTCGGTATCCACGAGGCGAAGGCGTTCACCGCCAATCTTCGGAAAGGCCGCGTGTGATGGGCGGAACCCATGAGGGCATGGACTCGAAACTCATGAAAGTCGCGCTCCGCATCTCCGAAGATCCAAACTTCGCCAGGAAATACATGAAGCCCATACGAAGCTCGAAGATTTTAGACCCCGGCGTGTATTACAACGCCGGAACCCGGATGGTCGAGAGGCTCCATGCTCCGCAGCGGCCCGCGCTCGGGAACCGGATGTACCGGATCTCGAAAAACCCGGCTGAGTCCGCCGATGAACTCGAACGCAAAATAACCGGAGGGAGATAGATGGCGACGGGATTTCTGACCGACACGACGGTGTGCATCGGCTGCAAAGCCTGCGAAGTCGCGTGCAAACAGTGGAACCAACTTCCCGCCGACGGCTACGAATTCACCGGAGATTCATACGACAACACGAAGCAACTCTCCGGCGACACGTGGCGACACGTCGCCTTCATCGAAAACCCGAAGAAAAAGCGGCTCACCGGGGACGTGGATCTCGTCGCACTCGCCGAGGATGTCAAAGAGGACCTCCCGAACGGCGCGGAACTCGACGGCCTCGGACGGTGGACGTTTATGAGCGACGTGTGCAAACACTGCGTCGAGGCTCCGTGCCAGCAAGCATGCCCCACCGGAGCCATAATCCGAAATGAGTTCGACAACGTGTACATTCAGCCCGACGTATGCAACGGCTGCGGATACTGCGTCCCCGCCTGCCCGTACGGCGTCATAACGAGCGTCCCGGAGGACGGGCGCGCTTTCAAATGCACCCTTTGCTATGACCGCCAAATAGACGGCCTCGAACCCGCATGCGCCAAAGCATGCCCCACGAACTCCATAATGTTCGGCGAGGTCGAGGAACTCGAAAAAGTCGCCGAGGAGCGTGTGAAGCAACTCCACGACCGGGGCTATCCGCAAGCCTTCCTTTATGGAACGCCGGAGGTCGGGGGGACGGGCGGAATAAAGGGGAACCACTCGAAGTTCATTCTCATGGATGTGCCGGAGACGTACAATTTGCCGGAGAATCCGTTTTTGCCGCAGGATAAAGTCGCGGGGGCGACCGTCGCGAGCGCGGTGGCGGCGACGATGATCGGGGCGGCTGTCGTGTGGGCGTTCCGGGGATAAGGAGGAGCATGGCGGAAGAGACGAAGCGGAACGGAAAGCCCGAGACATCGCATCATCCCGAGACGGATCCGGAGCGGGGCGACAAGAATTATTATGGCATCCCGCCCATAAAGCGGGCGCATTGGACGTGGCAAATTTACGTGTATTTCTGGGTCGGGGGCATCGGGGCGGGATCTCACCTCCTCACCGTCATCGGCCACCTCCTCGGGTGGCGCGACGAAGCCTTCTTCCGAACGACGAAATACACGACCCTCGCCACCATGACGATAAGCCCCGTCCTCCTCATATGGGATCTCGGAAGGCCGGAGCGATTTTTGAACATGCTCCGCATAGTGAAACTCCGCTCCCCGATGTCCACCGGGTCGTGGGCGCTTTCGCTTTTTGGGAGCATGTCGGGACTCGTCGCCACGAAGAGGGCTGCCGAGGATGGCCTCCTTCTCGGGGATAATTTCCTTTCCCGTTTGGCGAAGCTCGTACCGGACAGGCTCGTCTCCGTCCTCGCGCTTCCCCTCGGGCTTTACGTCGGGGCGTACACCGGAATCCTCCTCATCGCGACAAGCGTTCCGATGTGGGCGAGAAACTGGCTGCTCATGGGGCCGACCTTCCTTTCTTCGGCGGTGTCGAGCGGGCTTTCGTGGACTTCGCTCGTGCTTCATCTCGGAAATTGGGGCGAAGGAAAGACGCTTGGCGCGTTGAAAAAGGCCGAGAAGATCGTCCTCGCCGTCGAAGCCGTCCTCATCGCCGCGTCGCTCGTTCGGATGGGCAAATGGTCGAAGCCGCTCTTCTCGAAGAAGCTCGGACCGCTCTTTGTCGGCGGGACGCTCGTCGGGGGCATCGCCGCGCCGCTCGTCCTTCTCTCCGGCAAGGAGACGAGAAACAAAAGCATCCTCGCCTCCGTCCTCGTCCTCGTCGGTGGGTTCCTCTTCCGGTATGTGATGGTCGTCGGGGGGCGGGAAAGCGCGGACGACCCGGAGTCGTATTTCACCTTCGCGAAGAAGGACGGCGGACGACCGGAGGCGGGTTCCAAATGAAGCTCGTTTTGATCGGGCCTCCGGGGGCGGGGAAAGGTACGCAGGGACAAAGGCTTTCGCGGCTCCTTTCGTATTTCCATGTTTCGACGGGGAATCTCGTTCGGGCGCACATTCAGGCGTGGACGGAGCTTGGCCGGGAGGTCGAAGGATATAACCGCCGCGGGGAGTTCGTGCCGGACGAGGTCGTCCTCAAGATGGTCGGGCCGAGTTTGGAGCCAGCGGGACGCTGGATCCTCGACGGCTTCCCGCGCACCGAAAAACAGGCCCGCTCCCTCGACGAAGCCCTCGAAAAACGAGGCATCCACGTGAGCCGCGCCATCCTCCTCGACGTTCCCGACGACATCCTCGTCGAGCGGATAAAGGGCCGCCGGTACAGCCAGGCGACGGGGTGGACATATCACCTCGAACACGACCCGCCGCCGCAGCCCGAACAGCATCTCGACCCCGGCCCCTTCGTCCGCCGCGAAGACGACATGCCCGACGTTATGCGCCGCCAACTCGAGCTTTACCACGAAGAGACCGAGCCGCTCAGAAATTACTACGACGAGAGAGGCTGCCTCGAAGTCGTGGACGGAACCCAAAGCATCGCCGAAGTCACCGAAGACATATGCGCGGCCCTCGGAAACCCGGACAAAAACAACGCCTGAGTTACGGTTTGCCTTTCGGCTTCGCCGGGAGTGGGGAGTCGGGAGGTCGCGTCGCTCCGCGTTCCGCTTTGCTTGCTTCGGGAGTCGGGGGACTCTCTACTCTCTTCTTCCGGATACTTTCGCCTTCCCGCCCGAAGAACTCTCGCCGTAGGCGGACGGGACGGTGGCGGGCGTGGGCTCCGACCCCCGGATTTTCCCGACTCCCAAAATCCGCTTACCCGCCGTATTCCTCGTCGCCCACCGGCTCCATCCACTCCGTGCCGCCGTCGCTGTTTGCCGCTGGGTTTATGGCGACATGCATCATGAAGGAATCGGGGGCGGCTCCGTGCCAATGCTTCTCGCCCGGCGCGAAGCATACGGTGTCGCCGGAACCGACCTCGACAGTGGAGCCGTCTTCGTTCCCCACTCGCCCGCGGCCGCTTGCGATGTGGATAATTTGGCCTTCGGGGTGGCTGTGCCAGTTCGTCCTCGCGCCCGGCTCGAAGAGGACTCGGAAGACTCCGGCCTCCGGCGGCTCGGCGGGGGAGGGATCCATCCAAACCTTTCCAGTGAACCATTCCTCCGGACCTCGTTTGCTTTGCGTGTCTTTGGCAGCCACGACCCTCATGCTCGTCTCCTTTCGGCAAGATAGCGATAAGTCGGTTATCATTGTCGCGTAAACTCTTTGGAGGATCATACGACGATAAGGACGAGCTAGCATCATATAAGGAACGCCGTACGTAAGCTGCGGCTCCGGCTCGCCTCACCCATCCCCGAAAACCGAAGCACCCACCGACGCGCGCCGCGCCGCCCATGAAAAAAGGGGCATCGCATGATCGCGCAGTGGCAGAACATCTCACTCGCATTCCCGGATAAGAGAGTCCTCGATAACGTGTCCCTCACCGTATATCCGAATGACCGCATAGCCCTCCTCGGGGACAACGGCGCGGGGAAGACGAGCTTGCTCCGTATTTTGATGGGGCGTATTCCGCCGGATTCCGGTACGGTTTCGATGGCTCGCGGCGCGAGCGTCGGATACCTCGAGCAAAGCCTCGCCGCGGTGGAGGACTCGAACCCGTCGTGCATGGATGCCGCCCTCGAAGCCTTCGCCGAATTACGGGATCTCGAAAATGAAATCTCCGCCTTGAATGCCCGGCTCGCCTCCGCCGATGGCGACACCCCGCGCCTCCTCGAAGAACTCGGGGAGGCGCAGCAAAGGTTCGAGTCTTCGGGCGGCTACGAGTTCCGCGCTCGGGCGGAGGCGGCCCTCACGAACCTCGGGCTCTCGGAAGAGGTGTGGGAGAGGGCCGTGTCGTGCCTTTCGGCGGGGCAGAAAGTGAGGCTCGCGCTCGCGAAGGTTCTCCTCGAAGACCACGGCCTCCTCGTCCTCGACGAGCCGACGAACCACCTCGACATCGAGGCGCGGACTTGGCTCGAGGAGGAGCTTCGGGGCATGGACTCCACAGTCGTCGTCGCGTCGCACGACCGCCGCTTCCTCGACGCCGTTTCGGAGAAGGTCGTCCACCTCGAAGGAGGCTCCATAAAAACATATCCCGGCAATTATTCGGCCTTCCGCCGCCAGCGGGATGAGCGATTGGAGGCCGACTGGAACGTCTACGAGAAGCGCCGGAAAACCGCGGGGAAACTCAAAAAGCAGGCGCGAGCGTATGCCGGATGGTCGAAGAACCGCGAGAAGGACAAGCAAGGAGCCTACGACAAAGGCTTCGTCGGACACCGGGCCGCGAAGCTCATGAAACGCTCCCTACACGCGCAAAGGCGCCTCGAAAAAACCATCGAGGACATGGAGGCCGAAAAGCCCTTCGAGAAGGACGCCGTGAAAGTCGAGTTCCACGGAAAGAAGGGACGCACCCTCCTCGCCGCCGGAAACGTGGCCGTGGGGTACGAGCGTCCGCTCGCGGAAAACGTCTCGTTCGCGCTCGAAGGCGGAGACCGCCTCGCCGTTCTCGGGCCGAACGGATCGGGGAAGACGACGTTGCTCCGCACTCTACTCGGTGAATTGCCGCCGCTTTCCGGCGAGATCAAAACATCCCCTTCCGCCAGCGTCGGATACTTCGACCAGGAGAACCGGATGGTCGAGCCGCGCACCCCCGCCCTCCGGGCCGTCCTCGACACAGGCTGCGACGAGACGCTCGCGAGAACCGTCATGGGCAGGATGCGCGTGAAGAGGGCCACCGTCCACAAACCATTCGGAGCTTTGAGTGCCGGAGAAAAAGCCAAAGTCCTCCTCACCCGCCTCATCCTCGGAGAGCACGACCTGCTCGTCCTCGACGAGCCGACGAACTATCTCGACATAGAGACGCAGGACGTATTGCTTGATGCCCTCGGAGATTTCCCCGGCGGAATGCTTTTCGTCTCCCATGATCGGCATTTCGTGGAGGCGCTTGCGACGGAGGTGGTGGAGCTTGGCTGAAACTATTTCGCGTCCTTGACGGCGAGGATCGGGGCGGTGGCGAGGACGAGGAGCGTGATCGCCCCGATCCACGGCAGGGTGTACGAACCCGTGAGATCCCTCAAAGCTCCGACGATGAACGGTCCTCCCGCCATCGCCGGGGCCGTCATCGTTTGCTGAAGGCCCATGAGACGCCCGTAGGTTTCGCCGGAGAAGTGCCGCGACATGGTCATGGCCCGCATCGGCAGCGCTGACCCGAAGACCACGCCGAAGAGGGCGACGTATACATAGATCCGCCACCACTCCTCCGCTCCGACGAGCGCGAGCCCCGAGACGGCGAGCATCCCGAAAACGGTCGCGGTGAGAAGGGAAGGGTTCACCCTGTCGCTCAAGGCCGGGAGCAAAAAGCGGGCCGGGAGGCTGACGATCCCGATGGTTCCGACCACCGCCGCGACCCGCCCCGCCGGGAACCCGAGATCCTGCATGTGGGCGATTTGATGAAACAGCATCCCGAAGGTCCCCGAGAGCCCGAGGAAAAACGCCGCGCTGATGAGCCAGAAGGCGCGGTTCGTGTGACGGACACCTTCGAGCATGGCGGCGTAGGCGGAAGAAAAACTCACTTCCCTCAAGCGAGCCGCTTCGCGCGGACGGTCCCTCACAATGAACAGCGCGAGGGGCGTGATGGCCGCGAGCATGACCACGCCGAGGATGAGGGTGGCGCCTCTCCAGCCACCGTTCTCCACAAGCCATTGCGTCAGGGGTATGAAGACGGCGGACGACAGCCCGGCGACGACCGTGAGCAACCCGATGGCCCTGCCTTTGTTTTCCTCGAACCACTGGTCTATGGCGACGTAGGCCGGTTCGTAGAAAGCGCACGCCATAGCCGGGCCGAGCAGCAACGCCCAGACGGCGATGACCTGCCATTCCGCCTCCGCCCGCGAGAACGCCGCAAGCCCCAGAAAGCCGAGCGCCGCCCCGGTCAGGAACACCCGCCTCGGCCCCAGAACGTCGCAGACCGTTCCCACCACCAGCGCGAGCATGCCGGAGACGACGAGGCCGAGGCCGAGCGAGGCGGACAGTACGGTGCGCGAGAACTCGCCCGCCGCCGCGCCGGCCCCGATCAGGACGGAGAAGGAGTAGAAAATGGCGCCATAGGCCACGTTCACCATCAGCGCGAGCGCGACGACGAGCAGCCAGCGGTACACGCCGCTCTCTTCACCCGGATTGTTCATGAAGCCTCCGCCGGGATGGATTTCGTTCTCCACGAGGCGCGAGTCTGAAGTGCCGGGAGTCGGGAGGTCGCATCGCTTCGCTCGCTTCGGGAGTCGGGAGTCGGGAAAAGCACGGAGGCGAAACCCGCACCGCCAAAAGCCTCCATTCGAGTTCAGCGTGAGTCCGTAAGGAGGGAAGGCGAGAATTACCGGGGAAGAGTGAGTCGAGAGTACCCCGACTCCCGAAGCGAGCGTCAGCGAGCGGCTCCCTACTCCCCACTCATGGTCCTTTGGTTTCAGTGAACAATCCGGGTTTAGTGCCCGATTTGCCAGGGTCTGCCGCGGACAGGCTGCGGCGGGCGAGACTTTTCGCCTTCCCGCCGCTTCACAAGCGTCGGATCGGATCCCCGCTCGTTGAGGCCGCGCGCCTTCCTCTGCGCGGCGGAGGTCGAGATGACGCCGGGCGCGGAGTAGACGCGCCGGGCATTCCCGCCGCATTCCGGACACGGCATCGGGTCGTTCGCTTCGCCGAACGGGCGGCGCCTATCGAACGCTCCGCAGCTCTCGCAGAGAAACTCGTAAAGAGGCATCCATCTCCCCGTATTTGACACGTTTTCGCCCCGTCTGTAAGCTGGAATATAACAGATGCTCTGTGGGGGAGCGTCGGGAAAGGAGAAGGCGATGCCCGAGAATGTTTTTCCTCTCGACCCCGGAAAGAGCATGTTCGATCAGGACATGCCCGGACACAACCGTTGGCACCCAGACATCCCGCCCGCGGCGACCGTCAGGCCGGGCTCGGAC
>JACCWD010000158.1 GCA_013697825.1 Rubrobacter sp. | reverse complement strand
CGGAGGCGCACTTTGGGCTTGAGGCGGGGGTTGTGCTCGATCTCCCGAAGTTGGTCGTCTTCTTGCTCTGTCAGTTGGATGTGTCGTGATGGGGGCATCTCCCGATTATACCTTTGAGATACTTAGTTTTTGGTTCTTGGCTAAAAACTAAGAACCAAGAACGGCGGCGAAGCCGCCCGCGAAGCGACCTCACGCCTGTATGTTCGTCCCGCGCCAATGCGTATGCTCGCCGAGTCCCTCGGCCTCCGGGAAAACCTCTCCCCGCGAAAGCTGGACGCGAATCGGGGGGAGCATCGTCCCTCGGTCGCAGGCGAAGGTTCCCGAGAACGGGGCTTTTTCGCCGGGGCGGTACGCTTGCCCGTACGGTTTATAGCGGGCGATGACCTCTTCGACTTTCGCTGAAGCCACGTTCATCTCCTAACGGAGCCGCCACAAAAGCTGGCGGCTGATAGCTGACGGCGCGGTTCGCCTTTGGCGAACCGCTAATAAAGCGTCACGGCGCGGGCGTCGGTGAAGCCTTCGATAGCGAGGAGCGCGTCGCGGACTTCATTGGAGACGGCCTCGTCCACCGTAACGGCCATCGAGGCGCGGCTTCCGGGTTCCCCGCGTCCGACGGCCATGTTTCCGATGTTTATGCCGTGTTCGCCGAGGGTCATGCCGAGCTTGCCGATCATGCCCGGAACATCGTTGTTTCGGATGAAGAGCATGTGTCTCTCCGGCGGGATGTCGAAATCGAATCCGAGCGCGCCGATGAGCCGCGGCTTCATACGGGGGCCGACGAGCGTCCCGCTCACCATATTCTCGCCCTCGCTTCCTTTCAGCTTGAGGACCAC
This sequence comes from Rubrobacter sp., assembly GCA_013697825.1. Classification (GTDB taxonomy): domain Bacteria; phylum Actinomycetota; class Rubrobacteria; order Rubrobacterales; family Rubrobacteraceae; genus JACCWD01. Next base: position 1,247 of record JACCWD010000158.1, on the reverse strand, counting down.
GAGGCTCGTATAGTCCGCCCCCTCCGTCGTCTTCGAGGTTTCCAGCCGGAAGCCCCGATCCCTCGCGAGGGCGGGCGTGTTCACGAAATTCAATGGCTCGTGGACCATCGGGGCGAGGAGTCCTTTTTGCGCCGAGACGTCGAGAAGGCGCGTGTCGAAGCGGGCGACCTCGCCGTAGTATTCGACCTTGAGCGAGCTTTCCGGCTCGTCGGTTAGCTGGTAGAGGAGCTTCCCGAGCGTCTCGCACAGGCCGGAGAACTGCGAGACGAACTCCGCCCCGTCGCCCGTCGGGACGGGGGCGTTTATGGCGTGGACGGGGACTCCGCCCCGGAGCGCGGTCGCGACTTGCTCGGCGGCGGTGATCCCCGCCCGATCCTGCGCCTCCGCCGTCGAAGCCCCGAGATGCGGTGTCACGACGACGTTCGGCAAAGTAAAGATCGGCGATTCCGTCGTCGGCTCCTCGACGAAGACATCGAGCGCGGCTCCGGCGATGGTTCCTTCTTTAAGCGCGTTATACAAATCCGTCTCGTCCACGATGCCGCCCCGTGCCACGTTTATGAGGTACGCGGTATCCTTCATTTTTTCGAGCGTCGCGGTGTCCACCATGCCCGTCGTTTGCGGGGTTTTCGGGACGTGGAGCGAGACGAAGTCGGCGTTCTCGAAGACTTCGTCGGTCGTCGCGGCCCGCTCGACGTTCATCTCGCGCATCCGGTCTTCGGAGACGTACGGGTCGTACGAGAGGACGCGCATCCCCATCCCGATCGCGCCTCGGGCGACAATGGCCCCGACGTGCCCGAGTCCGATGAGGCCGAGCGTCTTCTCCGCGACCTCGACCCCTTTGTACGCGCTCCGGTTCCACTCGCCGTTTTTGAGCGTGGCATCCGCCACGGGGATGCGCCGCGCCACCGCGAGCATCATCCCGAGGGTATGCTCGGCGGCGGCGACGGTATTCGACTCCGGGGCGTTCGCGACGAGGATGCCCTTTTTCGAGGCGGCCTCGATGTCTATGTTGTCCACCCCGATCCCGGCCCGCCCGATGGCTTTGAGCTTATCCGCCTTCTCGATGACCTCCGCCGTAACCTGAGTCGCGCTGCGGATGATGAGGCCGTCGTACTCGCCGATGACATCGAGAAGCTCCCCGGCGGACAGCCCGAGCTTCACGTCCACATCGAAGTCTTTTTGGAGGAGCTTTACGCCGGGGTCGGCGAGCTTCTCGGGGATGAGGACTTTCATGTTGTCGCTCAAGC
>JACCWD010000137.1 GCA_013697825.1 Rubrobacter sp. | reverse complement strand
GCGATCATCCCATACCTCGGAGCGTTCCTCGGAGGCATACCGGCGGTCATAGTCGCGCTCATCTTCACCTCGCCGACGACCGCCGTGCTCACGGTCATCGTATACATCGCCATCCAGCAACTCGAAGGCAATTTGCTGACACCGCGAATTCAAGGAAGAGCCGTTCAGGCACACCCCATAATCGTCCTCTTCGCCGTGATAGGCGGCGGGCAACTCGCGGGCCTCGTCGGCATCCTCTTCGCCGTCCCGACGCTGGCGGTGGCGAAAGTCACCGTGGACTTCCTCCGGGCGCGGGTGAGGACGAAGCCTGAAAGACAGGGAGTGGGGAGTAGGGAGTGGGGAATGTTCTCGACCGCCTCTTCCCGACACCTTCGCCTCCCCGCCCGACGGACGGAGGCTTCGATGGGCACGCTTCGATCCCCGGCTTTCCCCCACTCCCCAAACGAGCGAGGCGAGTGCCTCCCCACTCCCTGTCTTTATGTTTGATCCACGATCTCTTGCAAATCGTCGCCCAGCGTGGCGAGGACTTCCTCCGGCGGAGCCTCGCCGTTCAATGATTCGCTGAACGCGCTTCCCATCGCGAGCGACATGTCCGAATAGAACGGGTTTATGGGGCGCGGGCGGGCGCTTTGTATGGCATCTTGCCCGAGGCGGGCGATGACGAGGCCGTCGAGGACTTCCTCGTCCTCGTAGAGTTCGGAGCGGGTGGGGAGGACGGCTCCTTCGAGGGCGCGGAACTTTTGCTGCTCGGGGGCGGTCATGAACTGGACGAACTCCCACGCGGCGTCCGGGTCTTCGGTGTTCGCGTTTATGAACATGTTCCATCCGCCCGTCGAACTCGAAGGCTCGATCCCTTCCTCGGCGACCGGGAGCGCGGCGATGCCTATTTGCTCGGGGTCTATGTTCGACTCCTCCGGGTCGGAGGCGAGGGCGTACATCCTCGGCACGTTCCGCATGAACACCGAGTCGCCTTGAAGAAAGAGAGAAGCCGATTCTTGCTCCATATATTGGCTCACGCCTTGCGGGGAGACTCCGTCCGAGATCATGGACCGTTCGAGTTCGAGTCCCCGTACCGCCTCCGGGCTGTCTATGACTACCTCATTCCCGTCGAGTACATCGCCCCCCGCGTTCCATATGAATTCGAGGCCGTTCACGACGCCGCCCTCGTAGTCCGCCCCTTGAAAAAGATACCCGAACTCGAGTCCTTCCTCGTCCATGATCTGCTGCGCGACGTCCTTCATTTCGTCATACGTCGCGGGGGCTTCGTCGATCAAATCCTGGCGATAATAAAGGAAACCGACATCGGTGTACCACGGCACGCCGTATATGGAGCCTTCGAAGGAGTTCGCTTCGATGGGAGCTTCGAGGAATGCGTCGGAGTCGGAGAAGCGGTCGGAGAGGTCGAGGATCCAGCCATTAGCGGCGAACTGCGCGGGCCATATGACATCGCCCCCGATCACGTCTATGCTCGACTGCCCGGACTGGAACTCCGTCCGTATCTGATCGAAATGCTGCCCCGAATCGGCGGGCATCTCCCGGAACGTCACGACGATCTCCCCCTCATGCTCCTCATTGAAGCGATCCACGAGTTCCTGAACCGTTCCCGTCGGGTCGGGAAACAGCGAGAACGTGAGTTCCGTCGCCCCGCCGGAATCCCCACCGCCGCCGCACCCGAGCGTTCCGCTTCCGAGCAAAGCCGCCCCCGCCATCGACGCGCCTCCGAGTTGCAAGAAACGCCTCCGGCTCAAACCCCGCCGCCCGAACGCTCGACCTCTCATCATTCCCTCCTTCATAAGCCGGAAAATGCCCCGGCACTCTCCCTTCGCACCCATTTTACCCTGAATCATCCACGAAAAATCCACCGGACGAACGCTTCGAAAACCGGGAGTCGGGAGGCCGCATCGCTCCGCTCGCTTCGGGAGTCGGGAAAAGCCTTCGTCGGCGCGGGCATCCTGCCGGAAGCGCCCCCGTTCGAGTCCTCCGAAAGTCCGTTGAGCGGGGAGGCGAAGGTTCGGCGGAAAAAAGTCGAGCGGCTCCCGACTCCCGCTTCCCGTCGTAGAGACGCGCCGATGGCGCGCCTTGCGTCAGCGAATGGCCCCCGACCCCCGAAGCGGACCTCGTAGGGGCGGGTTTCAAACCCGCCCTTCCGCGACCCCCGACCTCCGTATTCTCTCCGCCCATCTTTCCGGGTGGTGGAGCTTCACGAGGGCCGTCTCGATGCTGTGTCTGGAAACCGGAAGTTCCAGTCGGTGTCCCCGAGGGGCGATCTCCTCGACAATCTCCTCGTTCAAGTCCGTCCGGTACGCCGCCGAGACGGGTATCCCGAAATTCAGCGTCGCCGTCGTCTCTGTCTCCGAGGAGTTGAAAACCCGTACAATGATGGCCTCCCGGTCGCTCGATTTCTTGAGCGCGCTTATGACGACGCCCTCCCCGCCGACTTCGAGGAAGAAGCCGGGCGCGCCCCTCGGCGACCTCTCGGGCGGCTCGTCTCCTTGCTGAACGTCCCACGCCTCCAAAGGCAGCCAGTATTCCTCGGCCTCCCGAAATATTTCCGCCCTCTCGAAACCCTCCGAATACGGAACGACGGCGTACTCGAAAAACTGCCTCCCGAGGCATTGCGCCTCCGGCGTCGGAAGCCCCGGCCCCGCATGCCCCCGCCGCGTCGCGAGGTCATCCCTCGAAAGCCACCCCACCGACCGGAGGAGCGTGAGGTTCATGTCGCCCTCGGGCGTCGCCTCGTACTCCGGGAGTCCTTTGTTCAGGATGGCGAGGCCGCCTTCCTCCCCCTCGACGCACGCGAAGCGGCGTTGCGCGAAAAGCACGTTGTCCGCCTCGCGCCAGCCCGCGCTTTCGCGGGGCGTCGTCGGGCGCCGAACCGTGCCGAAGGCCGTCTCGGCGATGGACTGCCCGATCTCTCCGAAGCCGCTCGGGAAGACGACGCGGAGTCGATGGTCGCGGGCGCGGTTGAAAAACTCGGTTTGGATCTCGACCCGGCGGGAGCCGGGGGCGAGGCGCACCCGTACGTTCACCGGACATCGCACCGTCTCCTCCGAACGGGCCGTTCGGCTCGTCGAAAGCCCCTTCGGAAGCCGCAAATTTCCCCGGAGCATGAGAATTCTCGGATCGTCGCCGGACTCGATGTCCCAATCCTCCTCGGAAGAGAGTACGCGCCTTTGGCTCTCCGGCGGCGAGAAATTGTATTCGTCGCCCGCGTCCCCCTCGTCCACGAAGAGGTTGAGGCCGGAGTATGTTCGCCCCGACTCTTTGTCGAAGACCGAGAGGGTCATGTCGCCCTCGACGCCCACGCGGAGGCGTTCGTTTTCGAGCGTCGCCTCCCACGAGGGTTCGGCGAGGCGCATGCGCTCGCCGCCGTCCGACTCGACGAGGCGGAAGACCTTATAGCCGAGTGGCGGTATCTCCTCGGCGAGGAACTCGATCGTCGCCCGCCGCACGGATTTCCTCCGGTAAAGAGCATCCTCGATGTGGAGTCGTTTGCCGCGGATGTTGAATGGGATCTCCGCTCCGTCCGGGGCGAGGAGGCGGGAGTTTTCGATGTCCATTTCTTTCTGGCCGATCCAGTCGAAGATGCGCCTCTTTAGCGGCACGTCGGTTTCGAGCGAAACATCCACCCTCACCGACCCGCCGCGCTCCCACGGACTCGGATTGAAAACGACGAGCGGAACCATCCCCGCTTCCGGCTCCGGCGCGACGAGGGCGGAGAGATAATCCAATGACTCGTCCACGACTTTTTGCCCGACGCGCTTCGCCGTGTCATACCTCCCCATCATCTGTCGATGGACCGCGTCCGCCGAACACCCGCCGATGGAGTCGTGGGCGTGGTTCTTTATGAGTTCCTTCCACGCATGTCGCAGGAAAGGAGAATAATCCCTTCCGCCGAGCGCGTACACGACCGCCGCCGCCCTCTCGGCCATCCCTTCGAGAAGTTGCTGCGTATGCTCGTTCTCTTGCTTCAAATACATCCGCGACGAATACACGCCCTTCAAAATCGGCTGGTATTTCGCCCACCGAAGCTCGCCTTTGTACGTGTTCAATTCCGGGTTCCCGTCGAGGACGAGGCGCTCGAAGTCGCCGAGCCTCCCGTTGAAGAGGCGGTCTTTCATCCTTTGATTCAAATCGAAGACGTACTTCGAGAAGAGCGGCTGCACGGTTACGTGGTCGCTTCCGTTCAAAAACAGGATCGTCCCATTCGTTGCCCGCTTCGCCAGATTGTCGCGCAGCTCGAAGAGGGAGTCGTAGCTCACGAAATAACTGCTCGGCTCCGAAATTCTGTCGTGCCGGAAGGATATCTTCGCCGGGTCGCTCCCGAGGACGGCGGCGTTCGAGTATGTCTCGGACAAAAAGTGGGCCATGACCTTCGAGCCGTCGGGGGCTTCCCACCAGAATTCGGAGCCGAACTCCTCGATGTCCTCGGCGAGGCCGCGCATCGTATAGAAAGTGTTTATGCCGAAGCCGCGCAGAATCTGCGGAAGCTGGCTTATGTGGCCGAAGGTGTCGGGGACGTATCCTTGCTTCATTATCGGCCCGAAGGGGCGGGCGGCCCGATCGCCGAGGAGGAGGTTCCGCACGAGAGACTCGCCGGAGATCAAAAACTCGTCCGGCTGGACGTACCACGGCCCGATCTCGATCCGCCCCTCGCGCACGAGAGTTTGCAATTCCTCCCGCTTCTCGGGCCGGACTTCGAGATAATCGTCGAGGAGCGAAACTTGTCCATCGAGGAGGAACGAGCGGAACCCCTCGTCGTCTTCGAGGACATCGAGAAGCTCGTCCATGAAGCGCACGAGATAAAACCGGAACTCCTCGAAGGTCGCGTACCATTCGCGATCCCAGTGCGAATGCGGGATGACGACGATGTTCACCGGGCCGGAAACTGTGGCGTGGCTCTCTTCGGCGGAGGTCATGTGTTCGGAGGTTTTCCCTTCTCCCGTTGTTTGGGCCTATGGTAATTCGGGAGAGTGGCGGCGGCAACCGGGGGCTTTGCTCCGCGCTTTTGGCCGTTAGCTTTTGGCTGTCAGCTTTTGGTTTCGCGGCGTGCGGCGGAGGTTCTTCTTTGCGCGGTTCGCTTCGCTCGCCCACCGCTGTCACGGATGCGAAAGGAACTCCCTCAAAGCATCGAAGCTCTCTTCGAGGAGCGGTATCTCCGCGTATTCCTCGTCTTGATGCGCCTGCGAGGAAAGCCCGGGACCCAAATTCACGGCGGCCACACCTCGCCCGGAAAACCTCGCCACGTCCGTCCACGCCTGTTTCGGACGGACTTCGATGCCGGTTTCGAGGAGCCTTTCGAGGAGGGGGTGCGTGAGATCCACATCCCCGCTCGGCGCGAAGTCCACGACGGCAAACTCCGCCTCGCCTTCGAGAAGACCCTCGAAGACGCTTTTCACGTGTCCGATGCCGCGCCCCGGAGCGAAGCGGTGGTTCACGTTCATCCACATGGAATCCGGCACGACGTTCTTCGCGTTCCCCGACCGGGCCATCGTCGGGACGACGACCTCGTAAAACGAAAGCCCGTCCACGACAACCTCCTCGGCCTCCCGCTCGTGGAGCTTCGCGAGAAACGCTTCGGCCTTCGTCATCGCGTTCTCGCCTTGCCAGGGACGCGCCGAGTGCGCCGCCTTCCCCCGGAAGACGACCTCGACTTGCGCCGTCCCGATGCACCCGACCTCGAGTGCGCCGCCCGTCGGCTCCGGGACGAGGGCGAGGTCGGCTTCGAGAACCCACGACATCTTCTCGAACACCGTTTCGAGGCCGTTTTCGAGGTGCGGCCCCTCTTCGCGCTCGTAGAAAACGAAGATCGGCTCCGCCCACGAGGCGTTCCAGTCGAAGCCTTCGAGGAGCGCGAGCATCACCGCGTCCCCGGCCTTCATGTCGGAGGCGCCGCGACCGTATATGCGATCCCCCTCGACGCGCACCGGAAGCCCCTTCTCCGGCTCCGGCACGGTGTCGAGGTGTCCGGCGAAGGCGACCTTCGGACGGGACGGGTCGGGGCTTTCGCGACGGATCGCGAGATTGTTCGAGACGCGCTCCGTATTCCATCCGGGCGTCTCGCCGACCCTCACCTCCAAATCGTCGCAAAGGCTTTTTTCTTCCCCGGTCACGCTCTTTTGTTCGAGGAGCCAGAGAAGGTCGTCGGTGAGTTTGCCCGTCATCATTTCGAGTCCCTCTCGATGTCGGCGGCGGGGCGGGCGTCCCTTCGAGTGGATCCGGCGCACGCGGACGCGGAGGATGCCTCCGCGTCGAGCTTCCCCCTCGACGCCGAGCACACGCCCCGATGGGAGGGCGCGAGGATGCGAGATGTCCCCGGCGGCGTCAAACGCTCACCCCGAACTCGCGGAGGGCGTCGTTGAGGGACGTTTTCTGATCCGTGGATTCACGCCTCTTCCCGATGATGAGCGCAGTTTGAAGCTGGTAATCCCCCGCCGGAAACTCCCTCGTTCGAGTTCCGGCGACAACCACCGAACGCGCCGGAACCCGCCCTTTATGTATGACTTCCTCATTCCCGGTTACGTCGATAATTTGCGTCGAACTCGTGAGAACCACGTTCGCTCCGAGGACGGCTTCCTCTTCGACATGGACACCTTCGACGACGATGGCCCGCGACCCGACGAACGCCCCGTCCTCGATGACGACGGGCATCGCGCCCGGCGGTTCCAAAACGCCGCCGATCCCCACGCCGCCCGCCAAATGGACGTTCTTCCCGATTTGCGCTCCGGAGCCGACCGTCGCCCATGTGTCCACCATCGTGCCGCTCCCGACGTGTGCCCCGATGTTCACGTACCCCGGCATCACGACGACGCCCGGCTCCACGAACGAGCCGTACCGGACGGTGCCGGGTGGAACGACGCGAACGCCCGCTTCCGCCAAATTCTTCTTTGTGGGGATTTTGTCGTGGTACTCGAAAGGGCCGGAGACGACCGTCTCCATCTTCGCCACTCCGAAGTACAAATTAATGGCTTTCATCACCCATGCGTTCGACTCCCATCCGTCGCCCTTCTTCTCGGCGACGCGGAGCTTGCCTTTGTCGAGGGCTTCGATCGTGTCGAGGACGGCGGTGCGGTACTCGTCTTTCTTCAAAAGCTCGCGGTCGTCGAACGCGGCTTCGATGTGGCCTTTCAGATTTTCCATGACCCTCCATCCGGGGAAGACAACGGCGGGGGCCAGTTTACATCTCGCGCACGCGCTCCGCCTTCGGCTCCGCGCTTTTCAGCACGCTTCGCTTTCAGCCAGTCAGCAAAACACGTCGAGGCGCATCGGGGCAAAGCGACGGATTGCTCACTGTCGGACTCGCTCCATGAAGTACGAGGCGCGAATGTACGATGCGTGCCACCGACGAAAAGCCGACAAGCTGAAATGCTGACGAGCGACCGAAGGGAGCGGGCTAGACAGATGCACAGGATAGTTGAACAGACGGCCGCTCTGTGTGGCATGGTGAAGACGCCAAGTCCATCCAGCCACGAAAGAGACGACCGCCTATGGAAAAAGAGGGGGGAGGTGTTAATCAACGCTCGTTGATCGCCGTCTTCGCCGCCGCGCTTCTTTCCCTCTCCCATGCTCCCGCTCTGGAGCAACCGTCCTTGTCGCGCAATCCAATGTGGAACCGCAACGAGGCTGGCGTTTGCGGACTTCGCATGCCTATACTTCAATCCGTAGAGAAGGCTATGGGAGAGGATCAACGTTGAGTAGTCTTTGGAGTTCGTTTCGGAGTCTTTCCACATTACTCAAGGTATTCTTGATCGCCGCCGTCTTTTTCGCGGTCACGGCAGCCTTGCTGCTGCTCACCTTCCTGAGTCCCTTGATGGTCGTCTTGGCCATGCTTGCTTTCGCTGTTTGCATGGGCATCTTCCTCTTCAAGCTGCTATCGTCACGTCGCCCCGCAAGAAGCTGGGGGATGGCGGCGGCATTCTCCTTCGTCCTGATCTTCGTGTTCTCCGGAGTCTCCGGGGCGATCTACGGCGGCGGGCAGCCTGCTGAGGTTGCCGAGCGGGAACCCCCGGCGGAGCGGACGGCGCCGGAGGAAACCACGATCGAACCCACCATCGAAGAAACCATGACCGAGGCCGCCACAGAAGAAGAGCCGGAGGAAGAGGAGCGCGAGCGAAGAGAAGAGCGAGAGCGGGCGGCGGCGGCAAGAGAAGCGGCCGAACGGGAAGCGGAAGAAAGAGCAGCCGCCGAGAGAGAAGCCGAACTGGAGGCGGCAGCCCAGCGGGAAGCCGCAGCCGAGCGGAAGGCGGCGGAGCAAGAAGCGGCGGAGCAGGAAGCTGCGGACTCTTACGACGCGACCGTAACAATCACGAGCGTCACCGACGGAGACACCGTCGAGGTCTCCCCCTCTGTCAACGGCTACACCGACGTGCGTCTCATAGGCGTGGACACGCCGGAGGTATTCTTCGGGGCGGAGCCCTACGGGCCGGAGTCTTCGGATTTCGCCTCGCAGATCCTTGAAGGGCAAACCGTGGAGCTGGAACTCGACGCCGAGGAGGTGGACGATTTCGACCGTCTTCTCGCCTACGTATGGATCGGGGATGAGCTTTTCAACGAGACGCTCGTCGCCGAGGGCTACGCGCAGGTAGCCACCTTCCCGCCGAACGTGGCGTACGAGGGCAACTTCATCGCGGCCCAGGAGCAGGCAAGGGCAGGTGGTCTTGGGATCTGGGGACTCTCCGCGCCGGAGCAATGCCAGCTCGCCGACCGCGGCAACGGAATCGGGGAAGGGTCTCCAACGTGCTTGATGCCGGAGGATCCGGTAGCTCCAACACCGGGCATTGACGAGCCGCCTGTGCAGGAGCAGGCACCCGCTTCCGAGACCGCGCCCGCTCCGGCTCTGCCTGTCGGCGGCGACCTCAACTGCTCGGACTTCGCGACTCAGGCTGAAGCGCAGGCCGTGTATGACACCGACCCTTCCGACCCCAATGGCCTCGACGGCAACGATGGCGACGGCGTGGTCTGCGAGAGCCTGCCGTGACAGCCCCAGAGATTGCTAAGATGTGTCCGTGCCCACTACCGAAGAGAAGAAGGAGGATGCGATGAACAAAGGCGAACTCGTGGAGAAGGTGGCCGCCGAGAGCGGTTCCTCGAAGGCCGACGCCGGACGCTGCGTCGAGGCGATCCTCGCGGTGATAGAGGAGGAGTTGAAAAGTGGCGGAGAGGTGAATATAATCGGCTTCGGGAAGTTCTCGGTTCAGGCACGCGCCGCCAGGGAGGGTGTTAACCCCCAGACCGGCGAGAAGATGCGGATAAAGGCGTCCAGAACGCCGAAATTCAGCGCGGGCAACGCCTTGAAGAAGTCGGTCTCCGGCTGACTATGTAGTCGCTTATCGCTCATTTAACATTGTAGTTTTCCAAGAGCGTGTTTTGTGGAGTTGAGAGTTGGAGCGACCCTGTAGGTTTCTATAAGACAACCATCGAAGTCCAAATCGATTTGCCTTTCCGCCAGAGAACTGCACAGCAGCGATCAGGAGGGTAGAGACCTGCTCATGGCAAATACGTGACTTCTCCGGGCCTCGCGGCGCGGATCTTCTGCTGAGCGTCCTCCACGAGCGGCGCGGTGTGAACCAGGCGAGTACTCTTCGAGCGCAATCTCACTACCGCTACCTCGTATTTCGATAGCCGCTGCTGATGGGGGATGCCCTTGTCGGTGGTGATGAGGGCGTCGAGTCCCTCCGACTCCATCAACGAAAGCAGCTCGCCGTTCTTCTTCCCCTTCCAGCCGCGCCAGCCCACGGTGTCCACGTCGAAGTCTTCCGAAAATGAGCGCGAGAGCCGCCAGTCGAGATGCTCATCGAGCAGTATCCGCAAAGCCCGCCCCCTCGCCAAAGGCGCTGGCGGCCACCGCCTCCGGGGTCATTTCGAGGTACGCCACCGCCTGCCCGCGGCTGACGGTCGGGATAGCTTCGAGAAACTCCTCCAGGGTCTCTCCGGCGGCCAGGTACTCCACCAGCACCTCCACCGGCACACGTGTGCCGGCGAACACCAGCGCGCCGTTCATCACTTCCGGATCGTGCGAGACGATCCCCCGAATCTTCTTGTTATCCACGGTCTTCCAACTCCTCGAAGGCTTCCACCAGTCGCTCATACTCCTCCACCGCCGTGACGGCCTCGACGGTGCGGCCTTCGTCGTCGGCAGCGTACTTCGTACTCATGCGCCCACCTCCGCTGGTTCGACTCGCGGCGGGTCTGTACTGTCTCCCATTGTCGCATCCCACACTGCAATCCGCATATCTTTTCGTATAGAGAGCAGCCCCTCCGGTGGACAAGAAGGGATGCCGCCCTTACGAGCGTCCGGCGTCCCTTCCGGATGCCCCGGACACCCCTACGGAGAGGAGAGAAGCCCATGAACGCCACCGAACATCTTCACCCCCATCCGCCGCAAGACCTGCTCGACGCTTTCGACCGCGCAGACGAGCACCGGCCTGTTGACGGACTCGGCATCCAGCTTTGGGTCGAATTCGACCTCCTGTGCCACGAGTACGGCATAGACCCAGACATCCCCCGCCACGAACTCGCCCGGATCGTCCACCGCCCCGGAGGGGCTTTGCCCGCCTCCGGACACTCTCTCGAAGGACGCCACACGTCGCGGCGGGAATCACGCGCCGACGAAGGTGTCCCGCTCGCCGGTTAGAGCGAAGGACGCGCCGCGACGGCGGGCGAAGCCGCCCACCGTCGCGCTTCGTTTTGAAACCCCCTGAAGAGAACGCACAAAACAAAAAGAGGAGCGTGGCGCCATGACGCTGGTAGCCTTGAACAGGGACTCCATGAACGTCCCCGATGCTTTCGAGACCGCTTTCAGAAACCCCGCCGACGAGTACGACCGCATCCCGGAGGCCGCCGTCCGGCGCGCCGCCCGCCGGCTGCGGGACGCCTTCGTGGAACTCTTCGCCGCCCTGTGGTCCGTCGCGCTCGCCCTGATCGCGGTGAGCGTCCACCACCGCGCCTCGGAGAGGGTCGCCGAGGAGAACGACCGCGCCGCCTACGGCGTCGAGAGGAGCGCCCTGGCCCTGGGCGGCCTGCTCCACGGAAGACTCGGCAGGCGCTTCCTCGGGGCCGGCTTCTTGCTCATGGCGCTGGGCGCGAGAAAGCTCGGCGACCCCCTGTGCCAGATAGGCCTCGTGGTGGGCTGGAGGGACGCCGGAGGGGGGTTCTCTCCGGGCGGCATGAGAAAACCGCGCATTCGCGTCGTACTCTCGGTGGGCGAGCAGACCGACGAGCTGCTACCCGAGAGGGGCAGGCAGATCGTCTGGACTGTCAAGCGCTATCTGCAGATAGAGGAAGGACTCTGGCGGCCGGCTGCGGATCCGGCGAGGACCCTCTTCGTCAAAAACGCCCTTATCAGCTTCTTCTCCGATCCCGCCGTCGGCGCGGAGCAACGCCAACGGCAGAGACCCGCCGCATGAGCCGCCGCCAGGCAGGGGGGCGGGCCGCGCCGGCTCTTTCGCCCTCGCCATCATGGGAAGCTCGCTTCGCCAAGCGGGCGGGGTCGCCGCCGCGGGCGCCAGGCCGGGGACTGGATTTTTGCAAAAGTCCCCGGCCCGGATCCACACAGTAGGCAAGGGCCGCCACCGAAAGGAGACGAAGCGATGTTCAAGGACTACCTGATCTTCAGGGTTGACAAGGACTCCGCACACTCCCGCGAGCTATGCGGCGAGAGCCATTTGGAAGCCGAAGCCCTGAGATTCGCCGAGCTCTCTATGGCGATGGAGCACGAGAAGGCTTCGGTGTTCTTCGAGGTGCGTCTGGCTTCGCCGGATTCGCCGGACACCGGCGCTCTGATCGACATAGTCGACCACAGCGGTTCCGGCGGCAGGCTCATGGACGATTCCGTGTTGGCCGAGTTCCCAGTCGTGGCAGC
>JACCWD010000127.1 GCA_013697825.1 Rubrobacter sp. | reverse complement strand
ATTGATCCTTCCGCAAGCCGGGCTTCAGGCTTCAGGTTTCAGGCATCAGGAAATACTCCCCGGTCGAGCCGCCCTCGCCGAGCGGGACTTCGATGGCATGGTGGCTCAACCTTTGTGAACTCCGCTGTCACATCGTATCCAGCTCATTCATCATCTCCTCCTCGAGTCCTTTTCGGCTGCGGACACTTTAACGTTTAATGAACGAAGGATCCCGGATCGAGGGCCGAGAAATACGGTTCGACGCTCGCTATTTACCGGCTTTCATTTCAGGTTCCGGTTCTTTCGCGGCAAAAGGAGGGTGAAGGTGGAACCCTCGTCCGGTTCGCTCTCGACCTCTATCCGGGCCTCGTGAGCGTCGGCGATCTGGCGCGCGATCGAGAGCCCCAGACCCACGCCTCCGTCCTCGCGGGCCTCGTCCACCCGGTAAAAGCGTTCGAAGACGTGCGAAAGGGCATCCGCGGGGATGCCGGTACCGGTATCGGAGACCTTTACCGCGACCGTCTCCCCGAGGTCTTTCACCTCGACTTCCACCCAACCCCCCACCGGGGTGTACTTCACGGCGTTGTCGAGCAGGATCGACAACGCCTGGCGTACGCGCTCCTGGTCGAGGAGGGCGTATATCTCGTCCTCCGGCGGCTCGTACTCGATGCCGACCTTCCCACCCGAGGCGGCGCGGGCGGCTTTCACCGCTTCTTCGGCGACTTGCGAGACGTCGGCGCGTTCGAGGTTCATCGAGATGTCTTCGTCTCCGCGGGTGAGGATGAGGAGGTTTTCGACGAGTCCTTTCATGCGTTCGGACTCGCGTTTTATGGCGGCGACTCCTTCCGGAGCGAAATTCGGATCCTTGAGTCCCCACTCTTCGAGTACCTGCGCGTAGCCGTTTATGGAGGTGAGGGGGGTACGAAGCTCGTGGCTTGCGTCGGCGGCGAAGCGGTGCTGGCGAGCGAGGGCCTCTTCGAGGCGGGCGAAAGCGCCTTCGAGGCGGGAGAGCATTGCGTTGATGGTCGTGGTGAGGTCGCCGATCTCGTCCTTCGGATGGGCGACCGGGAGCCTTTTCGAGAGATCCCCTTCGGCGATGCGGCGGGCGGCCTTGACGACGGCGCTCACGGGCGAGAGCGCGGCGCACGCGAGCAAGTACGCCCCGCCCACCGAGAGGAGGAACGCCACCCCAATGCCGAACGCCAGCACGAACGCGAGGGCCCGAACGTTCTCCGCAGCCTGCTCGTAGGATTTCCCGGCCTCCACGACCCGTGCGGGGCCTCCTTCCGCCGGCCTCACCGGCACGGCGTATACGTAGTCCGGCCCCCCTTCGTCGGTGAACTCGACCGTGCCGTATGCCGGTCTTCCCGCTTCGAGCGCCACGCGCCATACCTCGTCGCGGGCCTCCCGGCCGGCGGGAAGATCCACCGTCTCGGCGATCACGTTCCCTTCCGCGTCGCGCACGACGATGAAGACCCCGTCGAAGACGATGGCGTCCACGAGGTCGTCGTCGAGGACGAGCCCACCGTCGGACTCCTCCAACCCCTCCCCGATCTCGACGGAGCGGGCGACGGCCAAAGCCCGGTCTCGGGCGGCGTCCTCGACGCTGGATAACAAAGTCTGGCGCAGCAGGAAGAAGAGCGCGAACCCGAGGACGACGAGTATCGCCCCGATCACGAGCGCGTTGAAGAGGGTGAGCCGCCAGCGGATCGGCACCGTCAATCCCCTCTCAAAACGAACCCGGCACCGCGGACGGTGTGGATGAGGCACTTTTCCTCCGAAGCGTCTATTTTCCTGCGGAGGTATCCGACATACACGTCCACGACGTTCGTCCCGACGTCGAAATCCTGATCCCACACCCGCGAAAGGAGGAGCTCGCGGGAGAGCACCCTCCGGGCATTTTTCGCCATGAACACGAGGAGCTCGTACTCGCGGGCGGTGAGCTCGATCTCCCTCTCCCCCCGCCTGACGATGTGAGCCGCGGTGTCTATCTCCAGATCCGCGACGCGGATGACTTCCTCGCCCTCGACCCGCCTGAGAAGGGCGCGCACGCGGGCCATGAGTTCGCCCACGTCGAAGGGTTTGGAGAGATAGTCGTCGGCGCCGTGGTCGAGGCTGTGGATTTTGTCCATGGGCGTATCGCGAGCGGTAAGCATGATGACGGGGACGCGGTTCCCTTCGGAGCGAAGCCTCTTCAAAATGCCCACCCCGTCGAGGCCGGGGAGCATGATGTCGAGGACGACGATTTCGGGGCGGAAATCCGCGACGGCCTCCAGGCCGGAGATACCATCGTAGCGACAAAGGACGGTGAAACCGAGGTGTTCAAGGTGCGCTTGAACGAGCCGCGCAATGGAGCGGTCGTCCTCGACTATCAAAACTCGCGTCCCTGGCCTCATGCATCGCCTCCGTGTGTATTCTACGGCCTCGCTTCGAGAGCGACATCATAGGTTCCGGCTTTAAGAGACGCATAAGAAACACGCAAGGAATCTCATGAAATTATCATACGTTTCTCAAAGCCTTCTTAATGTCCGGCGGAACAATACGGAACGTAGAACATCCGAGCCAAAGGAGACGACATGAAGAAGATCATTCTGACCACGGCACTCGCCGCACTCTTTACGTTCGTGGCGTGCAGTCCGCAGGCCCAGGCCCCTCAGGTAGACGACCAGGCGAACGAGCGGCCCGAGACCGTCATCGTCCATCGCGACGAGGACGGCGGAGACGGACAGTCCGGGAACCAGCCGAACACGAATCAGAACGACGCGCAAGGCGGCTCGCAGAGCGACTCTTCGCAGGGCGGTGGGGCCATCATAGAAGACCGCGACGAGGACGATATAAACGACCTCGACGCCGACGACAACATGCAGAGCGGGCAGCAGCTCCCGGAGGATTTCCCGGTTCCGGTGCCGGACGACTTTCAGGTTCAGGCCGTGGGCAACGTCGGCAACGAGACCTCGGCGGTTCTCGAAGCTCCCTCCGGCGAGGACGCTTACAACTACTACAGACAGGCTCTCGCCGATGCGGGTTTCCGGGTGGTGGACGAAGGACGAAACCAGTCGGGATACTTCGACGCCGAGCTCGAGTTCTCGAACAACGACCTCGAAGGCAACATTGACTTCAACGGCAACACCATCGAGATAGACATCGAAAGGTACGGATAAGTCCGAACGGCTCCATTGCGGGCGGGGCGGTCTCCATCGAGGCGCCCCGTCCGCACGTTTCGAAGATAACCTGCTAACCTCTCCTCTATGTTTTCGAGAATATTTGGCAGAGACGATGAAGAGCGCGAGTTGAAGGGTACGGTCGAAGAAATTTTCACGACCTCCGAGGGAAGCAAAGACATGGAGAGCGTGGCCGAGATAAAGACCATCGAGGGTCGAGGCATCGAGGGCGATCGGTATTGTGAAGGCACCGGATTCTGGACGCAATACGGGGACGTATGCCAGATCACGCTCATCTCCGGCGAAGACCTCGACCACATCGAGACGGAACTCGGACTGAACATAAAGAACGGCGAGCATCGCCGGAACATCATCACGCGCGGCATCGACCTCGGCGGCCTCCGTCGCAAACGCTTCCGGGTCGGCGAGGCGCTCCTCGAATACGACCGCCCGCGCCCGCCGTGCAAGCACGTTCAAGACATCACCGAGCCGGGCATGACCCGCGCGCTCAGAAACCGGGGCGGCATTTGCGCGAGGGTCGTGGAGGCCGGAGCCATACGCCCCGGCGACGCCATCGAGGTTGAGTAGCCATCAGCAGTCAGCTTTCAGCAACCAGCTAAAACTGAAAGCCGGGCGGCGAGGCGACGACATCGCTTGCCGCGCTAAAGCAAATTCAGGAAGTCCATATCCCCGAAATGGCCGTCGAGGGTGAGGAGGTTCCCCTCGATGGACTCCGCAGCGGCGGCCACTAGCAGTCCGTCGTGGGTATCGTTGCGCCTTTGCGGCGAAGCTCGAAGCCAATCTCCCCGGCCCGCGCATAGAGGCGTTCGTCCGTTTCGATCCAATGCACGGCTTCCAAAGAAAATTTCACCTCCTCCATTTCGGCGTTCGTCCGCGCTCCTTGAAGAAGCTCCGCCAAAATGACGCCCATCGCGGCGGCCCGGTCTTCCCGGATGAAGGTTTCGACCCTCTCCGAAACGTCGCTTTCGTAGCGCCGGAAGTATTCGATCCAATACGAAGTGTCAACCAACACCGGAGATTTCATCTATCTCCATCTGACGCAACTCGCGCCAATTGTCTTCGATCTGTATTTTGCCCCGCAAACCCAAGAGCATTTCCTTGCGCCGAAGCCTCACATACTCCCGGAGCACCGCCTCCACCGCCGCCGTCTTCGTCTTCTCCTCGGATAATTCCACAGCGTCTTTGAGCAGTTTTTCGTTTATGTCAAGCGTCGTCCTCATACACGCTATTTTAGCATCATGAAGTTATGCATATGCTTTATGGAAATCGGCGGCTCCTTTATCCGGGCGGTGTCGGAAGACGTTTTTCTTTCGCCGAGAGCGAGAGGACGACGATGGCTTCCGTCCACGCGAGCGGCGCGGCGGCTTGCGGATTTCCGTCGCCGTCCACCTTCTCCGTGAAGGCTCCGAGGGCCGTTCGGTGAGCAGAGAGCCAGCCGAGGATGCGCCCGGCCCTTTCCTCGTCGCCGCTCGACGCGGCGGCGAGCATGAAGAAGGCGGTCTCGGGGGTCCATGAGACGGTCGGTTCCTGCGGCCAGTTTTCGCCCGGCAATATTCCGCCGTTCGGTGCGGCGAGGGCTTCTTCGGTGCGGCGGATTTCCCGCGACAGTTCGGGTTCGTAGTTTGCGAAGGGAGGGGCGAGGAATGTGATGGCCGAGTCGCGTCCGCTCGATGGCCGGATCGTCCGCGTGTATCCGTTCGGGGCGAAGTCCCGCCCGATGGCCGCGTCGAGCCGGGAGGCGGCCTCGCGGTATCTTTCGGCCTCTTCTTCATGTCCGAACTCTTCGGCAAGGTCGGCGGCCGCCCGGAGTCCCGTTCGGAGAGGCGCGGCGGTTCCGAGGTTCGGCATGAGGGTCGGTATCTCCCAGTAATCCGCGCCGCCGGGCGGAAGGCCGTCCGCCCCGAGCGAGTTCGATGCCGCCTCCGCCGCCCTCTCGACCGAAGGCCACAAAGCCTTGACGCTCTCCAAGCCATCGGGCGATGTCTCCGCATGAAACCAAACCGCCCACGGGAACCATCCCGTCGCGTCGAGCTGCGGGGCGCGGCCGTCGAGGACCGGGCTTCCGTCGGCGTAGTACCGGGCCTCCCACGTGCCGTCATCTTTTTGAACGTCCGCGAGGAAGCGAAGCGTCGCGTACGACTCCTCGTGGTG
>JACCWD010000071.1 GCA_013697825.1 Rubrobacter sp. | reverse complement strand
GCGTTCAGAGGGGGCGATGGTGATATTCTCCATGTGCGGCCGTTTCTTTGGTGGCTGGATGGATTTGGCGTCTTTACCATGCCACAAAGGACGGCCGTTTGTTCAATTATCCTGTGCATCTATCTAGCTTCGCTGCGACGGCGGAAAGGCAGAGGGTCTCGGAACTCATCGCGGAAGTCGAGGAGAAGCTCCGCCGGGAGATCCGATACGCCGCCATCGAGGACAACGCCCCGGCCCACGCGAAGCTCACCGAGATCCTGGCCGACATCGAGGGGATCACCCGCCAACCGAGAGGAGGCGCGCGGCCATGACGACCAACAACCAGCGCAAGGTGGACGAGACGGTGGAGCTGCTCCGCGGCGGGGTCGAGAAGATCACCGCCTCCGAGCAGTTCAAGAACTATCTTAAATTTCTCTCCGCCTTTAGCCAATATTCCGCCAACAACATACTCCTCGTGTTCCTCCAGCGCCCCACCGCGAGGATGGTCGCCGGATACAGGAGGTGGCAGGAGCTCGGAAGGCAGGTCAACAGGGGCGAGAAGGCCATACGGATACTCGCGCCGATCCTACGCAAGGCAGAGGACGAGGAGACCGGGGAGGAGGCCCGCGTCCTTTCGGGCTTCAAGGTGGTCTCCGTATACGCCGACGACCAGACGAGTGGCAAACCGATCCCGTTGCCTCCCAGTCCCCGGAACCCACGCACCGACGCCTGCTCCGAACAGCAGGCGGCGTTCGTGTGGGACAGGCTTTCCGGATTCTGCGAGAAGGAGGGCGTGGCGGTGTCCCTCGAGAAGCTCGACCGCGGCGGACACTACGGAAGCTACAAACGCGGCGCCAAGAAAATCATCATAAACGAGAAGCTCGACGCCGTGAACCGGGCGACCACCCTCTGCCACGAGGCGGTCCACCATCTCCTGCATTCACGCTACGCAGGGCACAGGGACACACAGGAGATAGAGGCCGAGGGGGCCGCATTCGCCGTCTTGTGCCACTACGGACTCGACACCTCCTCGTTCTCATTCCCCTACCTCGCCCGCTACGCCGCCGGGACCGACAAGCTCCCGCCGGCCCTGGAGACGATCCGGAGGGCCGCCCACACCCTCATCGAGGAGATAGGGGGCGATCGAGCCGCCGGACTCCCCAAAGGGCTTTGCCCGGAAGGGGGCCGCATGACGAAGCCAAAGCCCTCCCCGAAGGGGCCGCGAACGCCGGAGGGGGCCGCCGCAGCCCGCCGATATAATAGGCGCAGATGATGCGAGAAGACGGCGACATCCAGCTGCTGGAAGCCTCCTTCATCGAACTCGATCCCTTGATGGAAGGCTTCTCCGGGGTCTTCGCCGAGATCCGCCGCGAGAGGGCGCCGGACTCCGGGGAGCTATACTTCGCTGTGCTGTTCTCCGCCGCCACCGGAGACCGGGTCTTCTCTTTCGAGAGCGCCTCCCGCCAACTCGCCGAGGAGACCCTCCGCCGCGAGGTGCAAGGCCCCTCGCCCAAGCCCTCTTGAAGAGCCTTGCTCCGGGGGCTTCCCCATGCCGAAAGCCCCCGGAGCAAGCAAGGAGGCGGACGCGAGGCGCATGGACCACAAGACGCGCGAGGAACCCCCGAACCCCAAGACAGGCGAATCCCCCCGGCAAGCCGCCGTGGACGACCGCGCGGCGGAGGCCCTCGCCGGGGACTTCCCCGCCTTCGGCGTGGTCGAGATCCGTGCCGCCCTGGAGTTCGAGGCGCTAAAGGCCGCCAGAGCGATCCTCCGGTGGGCCTCCTCGAAAAAGGAACCCTCTAAAGGACTCCGAAACTTCGCCCGAAAGAGGCGCACCGGATACCATCGCCCGCGCCGGCTGCGCCCCCCGCCGCAAGAGGAGTATCTTCGCTCTCTGGCTTTCCTCAAGCGCAAGGAAGCGGAGCATCTCGAAAAACGAGGCTCTTCGCTGACCCAGGGCCAGATCGAAGACCTCTCCCGCCTCTTTTTCGCTCCCGAGTACAGGGCGGACATGGAGCGCGTCACCCCTGCGCAGTGGGACGACTATCACCGCCAATCGCACGAGGACGAAGACGCCCCCTGACGGTCGAAGCCCCGACCCCCGCCGACGCGGGCGAAAGAACCACGCAGAGCCGACCCCGGCGACAGTACGGCTCGACCTCGCGGGACGCCGTGGATCGGGCGGGCGCCGTCAGGAAACCCGAAATGCACACACAGCACAGCGAGAAAGCTTTTGCCGACGCGCCACCATCCGAGCATCCCTTTCTTCCGGTTATCCCCTGCTTCGGGCAAAGGATCACCGGAAGAAAGGGAGGTTTCGCCGATCATGGTCACCGTCACGATAGAGGTCAAGGAGAAGTACACCACCCGTAGGCTGCGCTGCAGCGCCCCCACCATAGAGCGCGCCATCGAACTCTCCGGCGGCCAGGAGAAGGCCCGCGTCGTCTTTCCCATAGAACCCGAGGCTTTCTTTACCCGGGAAATCACGCCCGCAGGCTCCGTAGGCCGCCGAACGCTTCAGGCCGCCCAAGGCGAAGCCGCCTGGGAACGACGCCTCGAAGGCGAACCCTCCGGCCACCCAAAGGGGCGTTGCCCGGCAACCCTGGCCGGGCCGTGTGCAAGGACGACACAACCACAAACCAGAAAAGGGAGGCGTGTCCGGAATGAGCAAGAAGGCAGCGCCGCTTGAGGCCGCCGAGGTGGTGAGTTTCCACCTCCATCCCGACCGCGCCGAGCACCGTGGAGAGTACAAGATCATCGTGCCCGCCGTCGTCGTCGAGATACTCCGCGTCGAGAAGGGCCGCAAGGGAAGGCCCGAGTTCACAGCCTCCGTCTGCGACGCGCTGACCGGCGAGCTTCTCATACCCAGACCCTATTCGACACCCTTTAAGGCCCCCATGCGCCGCTTCTGGAGGCGCGAGACCGAGACCGACCCTCCCGAGGCGCTCTTGGGAGAGGACCGGCAGGAGAAATCATCATGAACAAACGTGCCGAGACGATCCACCACAGCGCCGACAGCGCCGCGTCCATCGCCTTCAGAATCTTCCGCCGGGCGTCCCCGCTCGACTCGCGGGCGGAATACGAAGAGGCGCTTCGGGAGGCGAAGTCGGAAATAATGCCGATGCTCTTCAACAACCTTCACCCGACCTTCAAGCACGCCGTCGCCGACCTCGTGGACGAGTGCCGCTCGCAGGAGGCGGCCATGAGGATGGGCCACTACGACCCGCGCGATTTCCGCGAGGAAGGCCAGGACGAAGGAGAGGCTACTCTACGCTCCGAAGAGCTTCAGCGGATACTCCAAGAGGCCGTCGAGGACCTGAAGGAATTGCGCTCCCACCGATGCCAGTGGGACGAAGACCCCGACACCGGAGCCGTGCGCTGCATGATCTGCGGCGCCGACGGGCTGGCCTGAACTGAACAGAAGGAGGAGAACACGCCATGAGCCATCTTTCGGACATGGTCCGCGACGCGCTCGAGCGGGAGCGGGCCAGGATCCAAAGCGACGACGAGGAGCGCCGCGAAGACCTCGAAAGACTGAGGACGACGATGGCCTCGGCGCTCCCGGACGAGGTGTGGAGCGAACTCGGAGTAGATCCCAAGAGCGCCGTTCTCACGCGCGCTCAGAGCGGACACGAACGCCTCACAACCGAAGCATCGGTGAACCTCGAGGGCGAGGAGATCGAGGTCTCGGCGGTGATGGCCGCCGATTCCTCCCGGCGTCGCGTGGCAAAGCCCCTTCTGGTGGCACTGTACGCCGCTGGACGAAAGGTGGAACTCCCGAGCGTCGCCGAAGGAGACGATGCCGCCTCCATCCCCGGCGAAAACGCCCGGAGCGTGGGCAGACTGCTCCTCGCCGCCCTCCGAAATCGCCGCGAGGAGCGGAGGGAGGAGTACCGCGCGAAGCTTTACGAAATCCAAACGCGCATAGAGGGCGCGTGCGAAAGCGGTCGGCTCGTCACCTGCGAAGAATGGATCACCGGCGTCCGGGACGAAGACAAGGAGAGGCTCGTCTCCCTGGCTCGAAGCAGGACCGAAGAACTCAAAAACAAAGAGGACGAAGAGCGGCGGCGCGCCGAGGCCGACAAACTAGAGAAGATCGCCGCGGTCGCCGAGGCGAGGAAGCTCCACGAAGAACACGGCGCCGAATGGGAACGCTACGAGAAGGAAGCCCGGAAATGGGCCGAGGAGCAGACGTTCCACCTCTTTCGGCCGTGGAAGGGGCGCAGGATCCGCTACGCTCCGGACTTCTCCGGCGAGGGGACCATCAGGATACAGGCCTCCTCCTGCGACGAGGAGGACTTTGTGGACATCCGCGCCGAACTCGTACACGAAGCCTTCGTCGTGGGAGAGGCCGACGAGGAGGGCTTTTACACGGTCGTGGACGTCGCCGGATACACCACCAGAAAACGCTTCGGAGCCATCCTCGACGAGGAAGTCGTCTCCTTCGACTCTCTTCCCCCAATCGAAGAGAAGCGCTTCCATCATCGCTCTTTCGGCGCGGAGCCCTACATAGTGAACCTACCACCGACTACGGAAGGGGAGCCTTCACCGCCTCCCGAGGCTCCGAAGACCTGGCACGGGCGCATGGAGAACCTCGACCTCTCGAGACTGAACTATCCGCTGGAGGACCACATCCGCTACGGACAGGTCGATCTCTCGAAGCACACGCCCGAGGAGATCGCCCAGGGCAGCTACGAGAGGAATCCGGGCTATTACGACACCGGAGACCTCCCCCTTCTGACGTACCGGCGGTGGCCCCCTGCCAATGCGGGGAGCCACCGCCCGACCGCACTGGATCTCGCCGAGTCCCGACGCGCCCACACGATCCCGAAAAAACCGGGAAGGAAGGGACAGGACTCTTGGGCTACTACACCAGCTTCGCTTTGGACTTCTCCACGATCCCCGACGGAGGAGAGCTTCCGGAGAAACTCCGGGCCGAGATAGCGACCGCCCTGGAGGGCGACCCGGACATCGTCGGCGAGCTGGAGGAAATCGGCACTCACGCAGCACACGGATACGCCAAATGGCACTCCTCCCGCGAGGATCTGCTGCGCTTCTCGAAACACTTCCCGCGGGCCCTCTTCGTCCTCTCGGGCGCGGGTGACGAACCCGAAGACCTCTGGAGGGAATATTTCGTGGACGGGCAGCTCCAGAAGGCTCCCGCCGAAATCATCTACCCCGAATTCGATCCCGCGCGCCTCAAGCGACCGGAGTCCCCGCCGTCAACCACCGACACCTGAAGGAGCCTCTATGAAGATCACCTTCAACACCCGGGCACTTGCGAGAGCCCTCTCCATCGTGGGGCGGGCCACCGCCGGGCGAGCCGCCAATCCACTCCACCGGTCGGTACTCTTCGAGGCCGAAGACGGCCGTCTTCGCCTCAGCGCCACCGACGCCGAGATCGCCCTCGTCCTTCTCTGCAAGGCGAAGGTCGAGGAAAAGGGCCGCGCCGCCCTGGGCGCGAAGACCATCACCGAACTGCTGAAGGCGCTGCCCGAGGGAGAGGCCACGCTCGCCTCCTCGAAAGAGGAAGCCACGCTCACGGGTGGCGCGAGCGAGTACGCCCTGCGGCTCTACGACGCCGACCACTTCCCCAACATCGAGGAGGAGCCCGAAAAGGCGGCTCCCTCCTTCACCATCTCCTCCGAAGAACTCCAGAACACCCTGGGGCGCGTCTCGACGTGCGTCTCCCACGACGCCACAAGGCCCGTGCTCACCGGCGTGCTGCTCTCCTTCTCCGGCGAGCGGGCGCGGATGGTGGCCACCGACTCCTACCGCATGGCCCTCTGCGAGACGGACCGCGCAGGCTCGAACGCGGAGCAGCCCATAAGCAGGATCATCCCCGCCCGCGCGGCCTCCGAGGCGCTCGCCCTGGCGAGGCTCTCCGGCGAGGCGCGCGTGGCGCTGGGCGAGAACCACGCCTTCTTCCGAGCGGGCAGCGTCCTGCTTGCGAGCAGACTCATAGCGGGACAGTTCCCTGACTACCAGAGTCTGCTGCCCGAAGCCTTCGAGCGGGAGTACATGCTCCGGCGAGAACCCTTCAAGAAGGCGCTCTCGCGCATAGCGCTGCTCTCGGACGGCGTCCAGATGCCCGTGCCGGTGAAGCTCGCCTTCGAGAAAGACAAACTGACCCTCTCGCTGTACAGCGCGGAGGCCGGAAGGGCCAGGGAGGAGCTTTACGCGGAGACCGATCGAGGCGAGGGAGCCTTCGAGGTGTGCTTCAACCCGGAGTACCTGGTGGCCGCCACGCGCGTCATCGCCGGCGAAAAGCTCTCCTTGAAGGCCAACGGCGCGCTCCAGCCCGTCATCCTGGAGGGCGAAGGGGGGAGCATGCGCTACCTGGCGATGCCCATGAAAGATCCCTGCGCCAACGACAGTGGGAAGGAGTGAGAGCCGTGGGAGCGTACATGCCGCTGGGTCTCCCCGCAGCGAAGCCGCCGTTCTCCAAACCGCCGTTCTCCAAATACTTCGACGCCGAGGACCTGGGAGACGAGTGGCGTCTGTATTGCAAGCTGTGCGAAGAGAGCTGGAGGCTCGCCAAAGCGTCCGGGAGGCCCGCCGGCTCTCTGCTGCCACTGCTGGAGCACTCCTGCCCGCCGCCCAAAGGTAGCCCGCTTTGCGGGGCTTTGCGGGGCTTTGCCCGGCGATTGGGCGACGAACCAACCCCACGAAAGGAGACACCACCATGATCGAAAAGCAAACGCCCCACGGCGAAGAACAAGGCGAGGGTTTCTCCGAGTCCTCCGAAGAGGGGGAGATCTCCACCCAGGGCGCGATGATCGACGCCATGCGCCGCTACCGCGCGACGAAGCGGAACCTCGAAGCGGACGAGCAGCGCGCCCAAGAATACCTCGAGCAAGTCAAGGGCCGGATCGAACTGGATCTCGCCCCAGCCAGGGAGCGCCTCGAGAAACTGCGCGCCTCGATGGAGGATTTCGTCAACCACGAGAACGAGGGCCGGAAGTTCCGCGTGCCCGGCCTCGGCACCGCCTACACCTCCCGCAAGATCCACGTCGAGATAGACGACGCCGCATCGCTCGAGAAAGCTCGGCGAGGAGGCGGAGGAGTTGCTCTACGAAGCGCGTTTCTCTTCGAGGAAGGCCCGCAAGGCCGTCCAGGACGCCTACCTCGAAGACGGCGAACTTTTGCCCGGAACCACCGTCACCGAGCGCGACTCGTTGTGCGTGAGGCTCCCGAAGGAAGGCTGAGTATCCCGGCAGCTCCGGCTTGGCGACACTCGGTGGCGTCCCTCCCGAGCCGCCGCGGCGACTAAAGCGGACGCGACGGACGACCAGCAAGCCGCTCCAGCGCCGCCCCCGCGTACTCGACGTTGCGGTGGTTCCTGCCCCGGTCCAGCATCGAAAGCGCGAACGCCGACTCCGAGGCGACGTGGATCCACCCTTCCCCGGCCTTCAGAGTGACGCTCTCGCCGAGTGACAGGAAGGTCGCCGGCGCGTGCAGCCTCGCGCGGCCCCACCTTCTCCCGCCCGCGCTCCGCTCGAGGCTCCACCTCCGCCTCCCTCCGGCGAGCCGGTCGGCCAGCTCCTCCACGAGCCTCTCCGCCTCCTCGCGCGAGCCTCCGACGACGAGGATCTCCTCGTAGCGACGGCCCACGACGCGTCCCGCGCGCCACGCGACGAGCGCGTTCAAAAGCCCCGCCACCGCCGCCGCCGAAACGCCCGCCGCAGCGGCTGCCACCAGCGGCGCGGAGAAGCCACCCGAGGCGGTCCCGACGAGGAGGAAGACGACCAGCGCCGCGCCCCACCACGCCGCCACGGCGCAGGCGATGGCCGGCCAGGATCTCCTCTTTTCGCGCCTTTCGTCCATGCAACCCACATCATAGTCTCCCGGAGGAGAACACGGCACACACTCCATCAACATGCCGCCCGGCTCCCCGCGAAGGGCGCGGGAGCCGGGCGGCCCCCTCCAAGAGGGTTTCCCCTCCACTACTGCCTCCTTCACCCCTTTCCCCGTCCGGCTTCCGCATATCTGTTTTCGCATGCCCGTTCCAGCCACCGGGGAGGAGATTGACCTTGTCCGCAGATCCTTTGGGCGACCGAAGCCGCCCTGTCCACCACCCCGACGAAACTTCCGAACCTACCGAACCTACCGAACCTACCGAACCTTTCGCAAACAGCGCCAACGGCAGCGTCCAACAGAAGCGCGGCAACCTCTTCGGCGGAGCGGCCACCGAGGAGGCTCTCGCCTCCAGCCGCAAGGTACTCTTCGCCCACCGCGGCAGCAAAGACGCCCTCGTGGGACTGCAACAGTGGTTCGCCCCGCCGGAGGCCGCCGCGCTCATAGCCGCCGTCTTCGAACATGGAGGACCTCCCTCCGCCGTGTTCGATCCCACAGCGGGCTCAGGCTCGCTGCTCTCAGGATTCCCCGAAGAGTCCCGCTTCGGCGTCGAGATAGACTCCGACCACGCCACAAACGCCCCCTACCAGGCGATCACCGCCGACGCGCAGAAGGTCGTGCCGCTGATGCGCGCCGCCGGCCTGCGTTTCCCGGCCATAGCCCTCAACCCACCCTTCGGCCTCTG
The DNA here is from genome assembly GCA_013697825.1 of Rubrobacter sp. GTDB lineage: Bacteria > Actinomycetota > Rubrobacteria > Rubrobacterales > Rubrobacteraceae > JACCWD01. Next base: position 5,968 of record JACCWD010000071.1, on the reverse strand, counting down.
TTGGCGCGACGCCGCCCATGCGAAAGGCGAGATCAACTCCACCGTCCTCGCCTTCCTGTGGGCCGTGGATCTGCTCGACTCCTTCGGCCAGGGGGCGATGATCTGCGGGACCGACCGCCTCGCCACCTCCGTCCTGGGCCGTCCCGAGGCCGGGGGCGTCTACGCCGTCCTGGATGTCGAGGGGCCACTCTTCGACGGCGTGGACCTCGCCACCTCCATAGCCTTCTTCGTCTCTCCGAGGAACCTCCGAAACCGCTCCACCGACCACGAGAGCGCCGGGCCGCCGCGCCTGAAGGCCAGACGCGCCGATCTGCCTGAGATGGCCGAAGCAGTTGCAGAAACCCGCGAAGAACGCTGCGGCTTCATATCGAGCTACTCCCGTATCCAGGCCATCGCCGCCGGCTTCAGCGCCGTAAGCAGCGAACACGCCCGCAGGCAGGGCGAGGGCCGCGAGAAAGGCCGGAGCCGCTTCGACCTCTTGCTGAAGGGGAGCAAGGTGTCCGTAAACCTCCGCGCGTTCGCCACGCTGGCGTTGCGCGAGGCCGGCGTCCTGCGCGAGGTGCAGCTCCTCAACAACCAGCACTCCCCGTACTTCGGCCAGAACAAGCGCGCCTGGCACACCCTCGTGAACGCCGGGGAGGCGGGACACATAACCATCGACCCGGCGCTTGGCGAGCGGGCCGAGGCCGCCGTGGCACAGGCCGAGCTACAGAGCATCCCACTCTTTCCCGTAAAGCCCCAGATGAGGCTCGGATGGCTCACCGACCTCGACAAGATCCGCTGCAAAACCGACGACCCCGAGCGAGGCTACACCGCCGACGAAGACTACCCACTCAGCACCAGCTCGAAGGTGGCCTCCGAGACGCGGCGGAGGGTGGTGGAGAACAAAAACGGAGATGCGGAACTGAGGCGCTTCACGACCGAGCGCAAGTTGCTCGAGGTGCGAATAGGCGAGTACTCCTTCGACGAGGGCGAGGAGAACATCGCCTACATAGCCGAGCATTTCGAGCTTCCCGACCCCGGATGCGTCGCCACCCACCCCGACACCGACGGCGAGGTGCTCCACCACCGCGAACTCCTCGAAGAAATCGCCGCCGAAAACGGCTTCGAGCTCAAACCCTTCCAGACAGACCACCTCTCGCGGCTGCTCGTCAAAGGGCGGGGCATGCTCGCCATGGAGCAAGGTCTGGGGAAAACGCTCATGCAGATGTGCCTCGCCGAGGCGCAGATACGACTCGGCGCCAAACCCCAGGTGCTGTTCGTCGTCCCGCAGGACTTGATCCCCCAGTGGCAGCGCGAGGCGAGGAAGTTCTTCGGCAGGGAACTAGAAGAGATCCGCACCCCCGTCCAGGCGCGCGAGGCGGCCCGTCGCATCAGAGCCGGGGAAAGCGGCTGGTGGATCACGTATTACGAGGCGCTCAGCGTGGTCGGACGCAAGAAGGAGGTCTTGCCCGAGCGGTTCCTCGACCACCGCACCGCCCTCGCCGAGCGGCTCGTCGAACGCAAAAAGGAAAAAGGACTTCCAGCGGAGGTTCCGTGGAACCTCACCGAAGGCAGGGGCACGGCCACCACCAAAGATGTCTGTCCCGAATGCGGCGCTGACACCGCCTACGGCTGGGACACAGAGGTCTGCCGGCAGTGCGGCTACGCGCACCGCTCGCTGCACGTCAAGAGCGCCGCCTCGCATCTTTCGGGAGCCTTCGAGCACGGCGTCGTGTGCGTGGACGAGGTATCGGAGATCCGCGGCGACGACTCTCTGCGCTCCAAGGCCGTGCGCGCCCTCGCCCGCGGGCCTCACCGCTACGGCGCCACGGGAACCCCCGTGTCCAACTTCATAAGCGATTCTTTCTGGGGGCTTCTGTTCTGCCTCGGCGCGGCCAGCCCAGCCTTCCCCTACTCCTTCGAGGGGAAGCCGAAGTTCGAGACGGACTTCTGCGTCGTCGAATACCTGCACGGCCGAGCCTCCGACAACGAGGAGCATCTCAAAAAGCGCAAGAAGGTCTTGCCGCAGATAACCAATGTGAGCCAGTTCTGGCGACTGGCGCAGCCCGGAGTCTCGAGGTGCCGCAAGGAACAGACCGGAGAGCCTCTGGCCGAGCGCACCTACCACCCGGTCAGGGCGCCTATGGGAGCTTCCCAGAAGAAGGCCCACGACTTCTGGCTCAAAAACTTCGAGAGCTACTTCGCCTGGAGGCACCCCGACCACCAGCTCGTTAAAGAGGGACTCGTTGAGAAGTTCGCCGCCGCCCTGGGCCAGCTCTGGAGGCTTGAGACGGCGGCCCCCCTCCCGGCCTCCGACGAGCCGAGCCGGGAATGGCCCCAGGCCAGGGCGAAGCTCGGAGAACTCTCCAACTTCACCCCGGCGAATTTGAAGGTGCTGGAGCTGGCGATGGAGCACGCCGAGAAGGGCGAGAAGGTACTCATCGGGAGCGATCTCATCATGACGGGGAGGTGGCTCTCGGACAGGCTACGGGAGAAGGGCGTCCGGGCCGTGAACATCACCGAGGAACGCTCCGGGAAGGTGGGCACGAAGAACCCCAGGAAGCGCTCCCGCGAGGTCGAGCAGTTCGTCTCGGGGGACGCGCAGGTCCTGTGCGCCGGGGTGGGGGCGATGAAGCTCGGACACAACCTCGACGTGGCCTCCACCGTGATAGTGAGCGGACTGCCCTACTCGTTCATGGCGCTCGACCAGTTCCTCGCCCGCGTGCACCGCCTCACCTCCAGGCGCGCGGTCTCGGTGTACGTGGTGATCCCCAGAGGCTCGCTGGCCGAGCGCAAGTGGCAATTGCTCTCTGACAAGGGAGCGGCCTCGGATTTGGCGTTCGACGGGGAATTGACCGTGGCTCCCGAGAAACCCGTGGACTGGGCGAAAGTGCTCGAAGAGATGAAACAGCGCGGTATCCGGGGCTCCGGGGACGAGGATCTCGTGCTGGAGGCCGACGTGAAGGAGGCGTGGAGCAGTGTGCCCGTTCTGCGCAAACCGGCTGCCTTTTCATCTTTCCCGGACGCCGCGCCGCACACGCCGAACAACGGAGCGGGCGAACCGCAGAGCCTCTTCGATTTCCTCAGCGCGGCGTCAGATGCGATCCAGGACGGCCCGGCGAAGCAGCTTGCCCTCTTCGAGCTGGCGGAAGTATCCGAAGAGAATGACAGGGGCGCCGCGTGAGAGCGGACACGGCGCAGCATCCGCCTATCGGAAATCCGCCGGGTGGGGAGATGATCGGGAGAGCCGTGCAATCCACACGCAAAGGAAAGAGAGGAGACCGCGGATGGATCTCTATGAGCTTATCCACGAGATCAACTGGACGCACCGCATAACGCTCAAACTCAGCAAAGACGGGGACAGGGTGGGACTCGCCCGCGAGGACGCGGGCAAAGTTCCCAAGGAGATAAAGAGGGCGATCAAGGAACATCACGACGAGTTGCTCAAAAACGAGCTGTTAAAAGAGGCGGACGGCCGTCTCAGACGCTGGATGCAGGAGAGGGCAGGCAACGACCCTGACGGAAGGGCGGCTCGCGCCGCTTACAGTGCACTGGGGAAAGCCGACACGCGCGAACGCCTCAACGACGCCTGGATGGACGGGAGCCTGGAGGCCTTCGAGACGGCGCTCGCCGACTTCATGCGCCCCGGAGCCGTGGCCTTCAAGGAGGCGGCCAGTATACGGACGCGGGAGCCGGAAATCCGGAGGTGAACGTCGCGGAGGAGCAGACCGGATACTCCCGGCATCCTACAGGGGGGATCGGCGACCACTCGAAGAGCGGCGAGTCGCCGATCCGACGAAAAGAACGCTGTTGGGGAGCGGAACACATCGAAGACATGCGCAAGGAACTCGTCATATCCAGAGCGGAACAGCAGTGTGTGCTTTGTCCCGGTGAACTTGATGAGAATACCAATGCTCAACGAACTTGGCCGTTTTTCGGTAGAATTTGGTGTCAGTACGGTAGGAGGCCATGTTTTGTCGTTGGTAGCCAACCCCGAATCCATTCCGCTCACCGTTGGCGAGAGCGGCGTCGCCTGCATCGGGGGCACGCGCGTGACGCTCGATACGCTCGTGGCCGCATACGAGCAGGGAGCCTCGCCCGAGGAGATCGTCTCCCGCTACGCGACGCTTGAGTTGGCGGACGTGTACGCGATCATAACCTATTACCTAAGACACCGGGGAGAGGTCGAAAACTACCTCTCGAGACGCAAGGCGGAGGCCGAAGAGATCCGCGCGGAGAACGAGCGGCGCTTCCCCCCCGAGGGGCGCAGGGAGCGCCTCTTGGCACGCCGCGCGCAGAGAGAGCATTGAGCCGGGCCCTCCGCGGGCGGCTCGCGTGATCCCCTTCGCGGCCGACGAGAACTTCGACGGAACCATAGTCCGGGGCGTTCTGAGGCGCGACCCGATGGTGGACATCGCGCGTGTTCAGGATGTCGGTCTCGCGGGCGCCGACGACCCCCGGGTGCTTGAGTGGGCTGCGGGAGAAGGGCGCGTGCTTCTCACGCACGACGTGGCGACCGTGACGCATTTCGCTTATGCGCGTGTGCGGGAGGGAAAGCCCATGCCCGGCGTTGTCGAGGTCGGAGCGACGGTCGCGGTCGGGCGGGCCATCGAAGATATATTGCTCATGGCCGAATGCGGAATCGAAAACGAACTCGAAGGGCAGGTCGTGTACCTGCCGCTGCGTTGAGAGACTATAAGACCTGACGCGGCGGAATTCGCTGTAGCGTCCATACCGAAAGGATGCTATGCTCTCGGCAGGTGCTACGGTTCTATGGCCGTGGCTCGCTGCGCTGTTCGTTATGCGACTCGTACGGACCACCGGAACCACCACTATCCTCTGTCTTCTCGCCCTGGCGTTCGTCGCCGGGTGGGTGGCGCTGATCGTCTACGTCTTCAGCGGCGAGGACGAAGCCTCGGCCGACAGGGAAGAGGGGGAGCAGAGCCGCCAGAGCAAGCCCTCCGTACACTACGCCTTCGACACCTCCGACGAGCGCAAGCTCGTAGGATACTCCGACGCCGTGGTGGTGGGGGTCGTCTCCTCGCTCTCTTCCGAGGAGCCGCTGAAGAGCACCATACCCGGTGATGAAACGCCCCAGAGGTAGTACGCCGTGGAGGTCTCGAGGGTGAGGGTCATCTCCGGAGCAGAAGACCTCTCCGAGCGGCAGACGATCACCGTCAACCAGCTCGTCGGAGAAGACCCCGAGACCGGAGAGCTTCGGGGCGTGGAGGGGGTGTCGGCAGGGCACGACTCCCAGGACAGCATCCTGCGGGAGGATGGGGAGTACCTCTTCGCCCTCAAGCGCAACGAGCGCTTAGGCTACTACGACATTAGCGCCCAGCCGCATGGCAACGTGCCACTCACCGACAACCCCGAGCGCGAACGGATCGTGGAGGAGTTCGAGCTGGCGGCGGAAGACCCTGCGGACGACCCGCTCGAAGAGGGTCCGTCAATCAACCATGAGGATCATGGAGAGCATGCGCGCTAGACGCGGCAGACATGTACGACGCGGCTTGTTGCGGAGCTACGAGAAGCCCATGCTGTTCGCGTGCGCCATGCTCACGCTCGTCCTTTTGAGCCTGCTCGCCCTGCCCCGCTACGAAAAGAGGGAAGGCGACGCCGAACCGCCAGAGGCGGCGCCGGGGGAGACGGCGGGCCGCGAGGCGCGAGAGGCGCGCGGCGGGGAGAGTCGGCGAGAGCCTCCTTCCTTAGACGACTGATGCATAACTTTTCAGACAAGCAGATCGGCCAGATGACGCAACGGACGGCCGAGCTGGAAGTTGAGGTACTGCCCACAGGTGTACGCTGCGATCTTGGCCGCCAGGCGAGCCAGGAGCCCTTCGAGGGTCTTCGCCCTGTGGCGCTCCAGAAAGAAGAAATCCTTGAGCTGGTTTATGACCCCCTCGATGACCTGGCGCTTTCCCGCCGCCCACAGCCGGGCGGCCTCCGGCCAAGCTCTTTTGGAGTTGTCCTTCGGGGTGGCCGC
>JACCWD010000022.1 GCA_013697825.1 Rubrobacter sp. | reverse complement strand
CATAGAAGAGGCGTTCTCCAAGATAAAGAACCTCGTGAGGAAGGCCGGGGAGCGAACTCGGGAGGCGCTCAACGAAGCCATCGCCCAAGCCCTCAAGGCGATGACTTTGCAGGACGTGGTGGGATGGTTCGCGCACTGCGGCTGCTACGAGTCGCGGGGTCAATACTTATGAACTCCGCTGTGAGAACCGGGAGCGGAGCCGAAGGCGAAGCGACCATTGAAACATCGTTCAATCATTCATAAACCAACGCCATGAGTCATTTCAATGACGCGGACGGTGGCGAGCGGCTTCTCGAACCGCGCGACGTGCTCGGGGGCGGTGTTCCGGGGGTGGACGAGAGGGTATCGGCTTTGATGGCGGCTCTTTCGGCCCCGACTCGCATACGGGTTTTGTTTGCGCTTCTCGAAAAGGGCGAGCTTTCCGCCGGGGAAGTCTCGAAGGAAGTTTCGATGAGCGCGTCGGCCACGAGCCATCAATTGCGGGTTCTTCGAGATTGCGGACTCGTGAAGCGGAGGCGGGAGGGTCGGAGCGCGATTTATTCGCTCGCGGACGGCCATCTCGAAGTTTTGCTTCGGGAGGCTCTTTACCACGTGGATCACACCCGGCTCGAAGGGCGGAGAGAATCCGATGGCGAGTAGTTTCAGAAAGACGTGCGCGACATGCGCCCGGTACGGGCGAGACTTCGCTGGAAGATACCGGGAGTTTTTGCTCGATCCCGGGACACTTTTCACTTTGGCGAGCATTTTGCTCCTCGTCGCGGCGACGGTGCGAAGCCCCGGCGGGATGTTCACGAGCGGCTCTCCCGAAGAGACGGGGACGATTTTATTCGTGTTCTCGGCGGTCGTCGGGTCGGTGTACATATGGTGGTCGGCGATACAGGGAATACGCGAGCGCGACTTCACCGCCGATATACCCGTCTCCATAGCGACGTTCGCGGCCATCGCCATCGGGCAATATTCGGCGGCGGCCATCGTGGCGGTTCTCCTCCTCGTCGGGGGCATGCTCGAAGAATTCGTCGCTGCCCGCGCCGGACGCGCCGTCGGCGACCTCGCGAGTCTTTTGCCGGATCGAGCGACGGTTCGACGGGATGGACGCGACATCTTCGTCCGTCTCGAAGATGTGGAGGTGGGGGACATCCTCCTCGTCCGCTCCGGTGAGAGGGTCGCCGTGGACGGCGAGGTCGTGAAGGGCGAGGCTTCCGTCAGCCAAGCCGCCGTCACGGGGGAGAGCATGCCCGTCGAGAAGGAGGCGGGGGATACGGTTTACGCCGGGACTCTCAATGAGGTTGGGGCGTTGGAAATCCTCGCAAAAGAAGTGGGGGAGGAGACGACGCTCGGGCGTATTCGGCGCATGGTCGAGGAGGCGAAGGAGAAGAAGGCTCCCATCGAGCGCGTCCTCGACAAGTACGCGAAGTTTTATACACCGATCGCACTCATTCTCGGAGCCGCTTTGTGGTGGTGGACGGGAGATCCATTACGCGCCATCACGATGCTCATCGTCTTTTGCCCGTGCGTGATGGTCCTCGCCACCCCGACCGCGCTCGTCGCCTCCATCGGAAACGCCGCCCTCCGTGGAAGCCTCGTCAAGAAAGGCTCCACGGTCGAGGCAATGGCGAAAATAGACACCATCGCCTTCGACAAGACCGGGACGCTCACCTTCGGGGAGCCGGAGGTCGTCGAGGTCGCCGCGCTCGACGGCATCCCCGAGGGCGAACTCCTCCGCCTCGCCGGAACCGCCGAGAAATTCAGCGAACACCCCGTCGGACGCGCCATCTTCCGCGCCGCCGAGGAGAAAGGCTCCGTCTCCGACCCCGACGACTTCCATACCTTGCCGGGCATGGGCGTGAGGGCGACGCACGGTGGGAGGGAGGTTCTCGTCGGAAGGAGCGACCTCCTCTCCGAACACGGCATCGAGTCGAACGGGGCGGCGTACGAACTCGCTTCGTTGTCGGGGCGTAGCGTCGTCTCGCTCGCCGTGGACGGAAAGCTCGCCGGACTGTTCGTCCTCGAAGACAAACTCAGGCCGGAGGCGAAGGAAACCATCGAAGAATTGAACGCCCTCGGCCTTCGCACCGTCCTCGTGAGCGGCGACGAGAGGCGGACCGCCGAGAGGGTCGCCGAGCGGCTCGGCATCGAGGAGGTTCATGCGGAGGTTCTTCCCGAGCAGAAAGTCGAGGTGGTCGAGCGGCTCCAGAAAGAGGGGCGGAGGGTCGCGTTCGTGGGGGACGGCATAAACGACGGGCTCGCGCTCGCCGCCGCCGATGTCGGGGTGGCGATGGGGCTGAGCGGCACCGACTTCGCCGTCGAGACCGCCGAGGTCGCGCTCCTCTCCGACGAGCTCGACCGGCTGCCGCACCTCGCCAGCCTCTCGAAGAAGGCGATGGCGGCCATAAAGCAAAACCTCGTCTTCTCGCTCGGCGTCCTCGGGGTCGCGGTCGGGCTGACGATCCCTGGCATCCTCACCCCCGTGACCGGAGCTTTATTGCATGAACTCTCCTCCATCCCGGTCATCGCGAACTCGGCGCGCTTGATCCGGTGGAACCGAAGCGGGTGAAGCGGAATCGGGCGGAACGTTTCAAAGTTCGTGGGTTTGGGAGTCGGGAGGCGCGTCGCCGAGCGTTCCGCTACGCGACGTCTCGTGAGATAGCGAGGTCGTGTTTCCCGGTCTTTCGACTCACGGCCTCGCGAGCAACCGAAGATGCGAAGTAATCAGCCGGATCCGGTATGAGTCGTGAAATAGTGAGGTCGGTGTTTTTCCGACCCGCGAAGCGAGTGGAAGCGAGCGCCTCACGACCTCGTCGTAGATAGAATCGTCGCCCGGATTCGGACGTACATAGCGACAAAAAACGGCTCCCGGACTCAAAGCCGGGAGCCGCAAGGAAATGAATACGTTGCCGTTTAGCTCGCAACCTCCACCGGGCCGTGGTTGTCGCAGTGGTCGCCGTGGGGGTGATGGAGATGGCCCTCGACGAGATAGTCGGTGTGGTCGCCGTGCGGGACGGCCTCGTGGCCGCAATCGGGGCCGTGGACGTGATCCGCGCTATGCTCGGCCTCGTGGTCGTTGTGCTCGTCCGGGTTCGAGCCGCCGACCTCGATGGCATGCTCCTCGACGGTTCCATCGTCTTTCTGGTGGTGGAGATGGCCGTCGTGGAGATAGTCCGTGTGGCCGTCGTGCTTTATTACCGTGTGTTCGCAGTCGGGGCTGTGGACATGGTCGTGTCCGGTGTGTACTTCGGTCATGCTCTTTCCTTTCGTTGGCTTTCTTTTCTATTCGTCCGCGTGGGCGAGGATCGTGAGGATGACATCGTATACGTGCCGGTCGGCGAGCGAATAATAAACGTGCTTCCCTTCGCGCCTCCCGACGACGAGACCCTCGCCCCTCAAAATCTTGAGCCGCTGGGAAATGGTGGACATGCCCTCTCCGCTCTCGGCGGCGATCTCCGTGACGCACATCTCGCCCTCGGAGAGACGGATCATGAGCCGCAAACGGGCCTCGTCGCCCGCCGCATGGAGCATCCTCGCCGCCCGCCCAAACGACTCCTCGCTCGCAGGGAAGAACGTGTCCGATCCACCTTCGTGCTCATCCTCCCGACACGTCGGCATCGGCTCCATCTCGACCCCTGTTTCCATCGAACGTTTCATCATTACGTGAAATGTTAAAGCGTGAAGACGGGGATGTCAAGCGGATTTCTGAAAACCTGGGAGGATGGATTTGGCCGCGAACACGACGAGGAAAGCGGCGGTGCATGAAAGCACGATCGCCGCTCCGGACGAGACGTTCAAATAATACGAAGCATAAAGCCCGGCCAGCCCGGACGCCGAAGCGAACATCGCGGAGAGAAGCATCATACGCGGGACGCTCCTCGTAACGAGGGAAGCAGTCGCGGCGGGGGTGATGAGAAGCGCGCTAATAAGCACGACGCCGACGGCCTGAATCCCCGTAACGACCGTGAGCGCGAGGAGGATGAGGAGGCCATAACGGATGCGGTCGGTCTTCAGCCCGATGGCCTCGGCGTGCGTCGGGTCGAAGGAGGTCAATTCCAATTCCTTATGGAAAAGGAGGAGGCACAAAAGAACGAAGAGGGAGAGGGCGATGAGGATGGCGAGGTTTTGGGGCGTGACGCCGAGGATATTCCCGAAGAGGATGTGCGAGAAATCCCGGAACGAACTCACGGTGCTCATCATAAGGATGCCGAGGGCGAACATCCCGGTGAAGGTGATGCCGATGGCGGTGTCCTCGCGCAGCGACTGGCGGCGCGAGAGCCACCCGACCCCGAAGGCGGTCGCCAGTCCGGCGACGATGGCCCCTCCGAGCAAATTCAGTCCGAGGAGGTACGCGGCGGCGAGGCCGGGGAGGACGGTGTGGGAGAGGGCGTCCCCGATAAACGCCATCCCGCGCAAAACCACGTACACGCCGAGGACGGCGCACGTCGCCCCGATCACCACAGCCGCGACGAGTCCCGTCCGCATGAACGAATATTGCAAAGGCTCCAAAAGCCAGTTCATCGCAGCGGAAGGCCCACGAACGCGCCCGTCTCGGGAACCGTCTGCCGCCCCTCCCTCAAATACACCGCCGCGTCGAACTCCGAGGAGAGACTTTCGAGGTCGTGGGTGGCGGTGATGAGCGTCTTCCCGGACTGCCAAAGTTCGGAGACGACATCGGATATACGCTCCTTCGTCTCGGCGTCCACGGCGGCGAGGGGTTCGTCGAGGAGAAGGAGGTCGGCTCCCTGTACGAGGGAGCGGGCGAGGAGGGCGCGTTGCTGCTGCCCGCCAGAGAGATGCCTGATCCTTCGCTCCGCCAAAGTTTCGAGGCCGAGGCGAATGAGGACGTCATGGACGAGTTCGTGGTCTTCGCGCCCCGGTCTTTTCAGCCACCCGAGATGGACATATCGTCCGGTCGCGACGAGCTTTCGGAGGCTCGCCGGAAACCGCCAATCTATCTCACTCCGCTGCGGCAAATACGCGACCCGGTGGTGGCAAGCTCCGACAGCGTTTCCGTAAACTCGGATCGAGCCGGACTCCGGCGCGAGCAATCCGGCGACGGCTTTCAAAAGCGTGGACTTTCCCGAGCCGTTCGGCCCGGCGAGCGCGACCCGAGTGCCGGGCGGAACACGGAGCGAAACGTCATCGAGCGCCGGGAACTCCATGCCGGGATGCGAAGCGCGGAGGTCTCGCACTTCCAGCGCCGGAGCGCCCGGAACCGGGTCGGCGTGGCGACCTCCGCTGTACGGCAACGCGAAGGTCATCCGAGCGCGTCCGCGATGGTCGTGGCGTTGTAATCCATCATCTCGATGTACGTCGCGCCTTCGCTTCCTTCCTCGCCGAGCGCGTCCGTATACAGCGGGGGAGCGAGTTCGACGCCCGCCTCGTTTGCTATCCGTTCCATGAGGGCTTCGTTCGTGGTCGTCTCGGGGAAGATCGCCGGTACTCCGGTGTCCCGAATCTCATCGGAGAGTTCGGCGATGTCGCCCGCCGCCGGGTCGGAAGCCTCGGTTGTGAAGCCCTCGATGGCGGTTCCGGCGACCTCGAAGCCGTACGCTTCGGCGAAGTATCCGAAGGCGTCGTGGGCGGTGACGAGCTTGCGATCCCCCTCCGGTATGCCCGCGACCCGCTCCTCGATGGAGGCGTCCATCTCCCGAAGCTCGGCGATGTACGCGCTCGCGTTTCCCCGGTAAACATCGGCGTTCGCGTCGTCGGTCGCGATGAGCGCGTCCCGGACAGCCTCGGTCATCGAGACGGCGTTCTCCGCGTCCCCCCACACATGCGGATCGAACTCGCCGTGGACATGCCCCGCCTCGTCGCCGTGGTCTTCATGCGCTTCATCGCCATGTCCTTCGCCTTCATGCGCTTCATCGTCATGTGCGTCCTCATGCCTCTCGCCGGCGTGTTCTTCGTCGGAGTGAGCTTCGTCGCCGTGCTCATCACCATGCTCGTCGGCGTGTTCATCGGCATGCTCGTCGCCTTCGTGTTCGTGCGAGTGTCCTTCGTCGCCGTGTTCGTCGGCATGCTCCTCATCGGCATGGTCGTGCGAGTGTTCCTCGCCTTCGTGGGAGCTTTCGTCGGCGTGTTCTTCGTCGCTATGGCCTTCGTCGCCGTGGTCGTCGTGTCCGCCTTCGATGGGCTCGATGTTTTGCGTGGCGACGACGCGCTCGGCTTCGGAGCCGGAGGAGTCGTACATGTCGTCGAGCCACGTCTCGTATTCGAGTCCGTTCTCGATGACGAGGTCGGCCTCCGAGAGGGCCGCGCTGTCCGAAGGGCTTGGCTCGAAGAGGTGCGGGTCTTCTCCGGCTTCGACGAGAGTGTCGAGATCGACCGCGTCCCCGCCGACGTTGCCGACTATGTCCCCGAGAATGCTGTGCGTCGCGACGACCCGAGGGCCATCCCCGCTCTCGTCCCCGGACTCGGATCCCGCCCCGCCGCATCCCGCGAGAACGAGAGCGAACCCGGCGAGAAAGAGAAGCCCGAACAGTCCCCGGTGCTTTTGCTTTGCTTTATCCACTACGATGCCTTTCTATTCAACGAGGTTATGTTGGCGAGGCGGGGTTTCGACCACGCCCCACGACACCGGGCGGGCGCGAGGGAACTTTCGACCGATTCATAAGAAGCCCGGTCTGTCGCCTCCTTTGCCGCGACGCTCGCACGGAATTCTTCACCCGGATTTCATGTCAACTTTTCTCCGTTTGGCTCGAACTTCGTCCGCCGCACGCCGAACACGCGCCGCCGAGGGCGTATTGAACGATCATCCACTCGTAATCCGTGAGATCCTCCCCGAGTTCGCGCTTCGCGAGGGCGGTGTGCGTCTTCCGGTCTATCTCCCGCTGCCGCGTCGTCCGGTGCCGAAGGGACGACGGTTCGCTCACGAAACCTCCATCATCCACACGCTACCGTCTTCGCACCCGACGGCGGCTTTCCGGTCGTCGGGCGAGAATGCGAGCGTCGAGACGGCGGATTCGAGGGGGGAGAGCGCGAGCGGGCTTTCCGTCCGTCCCGGCTCCCACAGCGCGGCGAGGCCGTCGTTGCCGCCGGAGAGGAGGTGGTTCCCCCTCCTTTGGTACGCGAGCGCGTTCACGAACTCGGTGTGGGCTTCGAGTGTGAGCGGGCGCGAACCCTCCGGCCCCTTTCCGCCGCAGTCCCACACCGTTATCGCCTCGCCGCCCCCGGTCGCGAGATACCGGCTCGCCGAGTCCCACGCGAGTTCGCGGACTTTCGTGGCGTATCCCCACATTTGGAGATCCATGCCGTGGGACACGATCCAAAAATGGACTGTGGAGTCTTGATCCCCGATGGCGATGTATTTCCCGTTGGGACTCCACGCGACTTTGAGCGTCGAACCTTGCCACTCGAAGCGCCTCGTCGGCTTCGGACTCCCCGGCTTCCACAGCGAAAGCCCCCCATAGGCGGAGGAGACGAGATCCCGCGAAGAGCCGGGCTTCCACTCCACATCCGAGACGGTGCTTCCGTGATCCCCGGACTCCCACAAAAGCTCGCCGCTCCTCTTCCACATCCGTATCCTCTTCGCCGCCGAACTCACGATGAACTTCCCGTCCGGCGAGAAGGCGACCTTCTCGACCCACTGCGAGCCGCCGTCGAGCTCCTTCCCCTCGCCGCTCCCCACGTCCCACAGCCGAACCTTCCCATCCTGTCCGGCGCTCGCGAGGATGCCCCGATTGTTCCACGAAAGCGATGTCGTCCCGAAACCGTGGCCGGACAAACGCCGCGACACCTCCCCGGTACTCGCGTCGAAGATGGATATCGGCCCCGAAACGTCCGCCGCCGCGACCGTCCGCCCGTCCGAAGACCACGCGAGGTCGTTGACATAATCGTCGAGCGAAGCCCGCCAGAGAGTTCCGAGGCCGCCCGCCTTCGCGGCTACTTTGTCGCGAGGCACGCTTCGAATCCTTTATTCAGTTCCTCCCGATCCAAATTCCGACCGATGAAGATGAGCGAGTTCGTGCGCTCCTCGCCTTCCTTCCACGGGCGATCCGGCCTCCCGTCGAAGAGCATGTGTACGCCCTGGAAAACGAAGCGCGTGTCCTCGCCTTGCAAGCTCAAAACGCCTTTCATGCGGAAGATGTCCGGCCCTTGATTTTGAAGAATATCCCCGAGCCAAGCATTGAATTTCGTGACGTCGAGGTCGCCCGGAGTCGTGATCCCCACCGACGTAACCTCGTCGTCGTGCTCATGGTCCGGCGCGTACTCCCTCTCCATAACGGGCGAGAGGGAACCGTCCGAACCCCGCACCTCGGCCTCGAACTCCTCCGGATAATGCTCTGTGAAGAGCGCGTACGCCCCCGCCTCCGAAACCTCGATACCGAACGCCGCCTTCCCGCCCGAGAGGTCGAGTTCGTATACCTTCGCCTCCGGCACGATGCTCTTCCCGGCTTCCACGGGATGCGCTTCGCCCGAGAAGAGAAGCACGGCACGATCTCTCGCGAGGTCGAGTTCGACGGAATCGGTGTTTGCGACCGGGAGGATCGCCGCCTTCATCGCCGGATCCGGGCCTTCCTCGAAGGCGAATTCGTAGCTTCCGGCTTCGAGTTCGTAAACCCCGGCCCACTCGAAGGGGTATTCCGGCTCCATGAACTTCGGGTCGATGTCGAGGGCGCGGTCGAGGTTGAAGCCGCCGACATCGAGGACTTTGTCGAGCTCGAGGACGGCGTCTTTGGTGCGGTAGATTTTCGCCGCCGCGTTCATGTTCCGGATCCTCGCTTCGAGCTTGTCAACCTCGCTCTCCTCGACGAGATCGACTTTGTTCAAAAGGATGACGTCGGCGAAGGCTATTTGCTCGGTCACCTCGGGGCTGTCGTCGAAATGCTGCGAAACGTGCTTCGCGTCAACGAGGGTCGTCACAGAGTCGAGAGTCATCTTCTCGCGCATCTCGTCGTCCATGAAGAAGGTCTGTGCGACGGGGCCGGGGTCGGCCATTCCGGTCGTCTCGATCATGATGTAGTCAAAGCGGTCGCGCCGCTTCATGAGATTCCCGAGGATTCGGATGAGGTCGCCGCGGACCGTGCAGCAAATGCACCCGTTGTTCATCTCGAAGACTTCCTCGTCCGCCCCGATCACGAGTTCCTGGTCAACGCCGACCTCCCCGAACTCGTTCTCAATAACGGCAATCCGTTTGCCGTGATGCTCCGTCAAAATCCGGTTCAATAAAGTCGTCTTCCCACTCCCCAAAAACCCCGTCAATACCGTGACTGGAACCCGGCTTCCTTCCAATGCCTCAGTCATTACCGCTTCTCCTTTTCATCCTCGAACTCCTTTAATTCGTAATGATACGTCATTATTGATTTATTTTGGAGGCGTTCGCGAGAGGCGCCTCGTGGTTCGTTGGTTCTTCCATCGGGGAGCTTTGATCCGCAGGAATTTGGTCGAAGTGCGCGGTGGAAACGGTCTCTCCGCGCTCGAAGAAACGAGCGAGGCTCGCCCACGCCTCCGGCATCGCCGCCGGGAGAGACTTCTTCGGCCACGCCGAGACGCACCGCCGCCGATACTCCTCCCCGAACTCCCTTCGAATCCACGCCTCGTAATCCGAGAACCACGCGCAAACTCCGGCGAGGAGCCGCCACGCCGCCGTCGTCTCCGATTCGGCGCGGGGCTTCCGGCATTTCGGCATCTCCGAAGCCCGCCACACGTCGGTTCCGAGGCTTCTATTCGGAAGGAGCCTCGGGGCGAACTTCCGCCGCTCCAAATAAAGCGAGCCGACACCGCCTTCCGCGTACACGATTCCGAAGCCCCAAAGCCGGACTTCGCGCCCGGTCTCCCGCTCTTCGAGGACGTACCGTGAAGAGGCGTCCATTCCATTCGGCGGTGGCTCCTTCGAGAATCCATACTCGATGAGCTCGTTCGTCGGGGCGCGGGATATATCTTGTCCGAGGCACCACATTTGCTGATCGAGGAGTACGCGTCCGAGCTTTCGGGCCTCGCTTTGCTCGCCGGGAGTGGGGAGTCGGGAGGCGCTCACTGTCGCTCGCTTCGGGAGGCGGGTGGCTCTCGACTCGCTTTCCACGGGTACGTTCGTATTTCCGCTCGACAAACTCTCGCCGGACTCGACCGGGGCTTCGGCGGCGCGGGTTTCGACCCATTGCCTTTCCCGACTCCCGACTTCCGAAACGAGCGAAGCGAGTGCCTCCCGACTCCCCGGAGCGACCGAAGGGCGCGACCTCACAGGGTTATCACTTGATCCGGCGGGTTCCCGGCGAGCGCGCCGTAAAGGTCGGGGAAGCATCCCACACCGACTCCGTCCACGGTTCCGACCACCTTCGCCGACCTCGCTTCGCCTTCGGCGAGGCCGCGTTCGAGGGCGCACTGGTCGCAGAGCATGAGCATGATGTTCTTCTTCTTCGCGAGCTTCGAGAGGCGCTCGCCCATCGGGTCGCCCTTTCGCAAAAGGTATGTGTTGTCGTCGAAGAAGAACATTCCGACGACCTCCGCGCCGTGGTCGCCGTCCTCGAGTTGGGGGAGGATCATCCGCCCCAACTTATAGCTCGCCGTATGCCCCGAACTGCTGAAAACATAAGCCACCTTCATCGAGATCCCTCCGTCGCCGTCGCCAAAATAGACTTAAATGATAATAATATATCGTTAATGGTCAAGGGGGGAAGTTTGGTATCATCGGGGATTATGAGTACACCGAAGAGGCTCGAAGCGATCATCGAGGAATTCAGCGAGGCTCCGGCGTCGTTCAAGCTGCCGATGCTCCTCGATTATTCGAAGAAGGTTCCGCCGTTGCCGCCGCACCTCGAAGGGAGGCGGGATCAGATGGAGCAAGTCCATGAGTGCCAGACGCCGTTCTTCCTCGCCGAGGAGATAGACGACGAGGGGCGGGTGGAGATGTACTTCGACGCTCCGCAGGAGGCTCCGACGACGAGGAGCTTCGCGGGCGTCGTGTACGAAGGTTTGAACGGCCTCACCGTCGAGGAGATCCTCGAAGTCCCGGACGATTTCTATATTCGGATGGGTTTGTCCGAGGTCGTGTCGCCGCTTCGCCAGCGTGGAATATCCGCGATACTCTGGCGTTTGAAGAAGCGCATCCGCGCCGAGATGGAGACGCGTCAAGCGTCGTAGGTTTCAGGCTTCAGGTTTCAGGCATCAGGAAATACACTTTCAGGCGCTCGATCCCCGGCGTTCGCATCCATACCCGGCTTCGTGGAGGATGGAGCGTCATCGTCGTGTATCCACGGGGTTCGCGGGAGGCCCACTTTCGGAACCTATGCGGGTATCCGATGCCACTCTCGCCCTTCCATCGGTTCTCGCCGCCCTCCGCTTTTACCTGAAACCTGAAACCCGAAGCCTGAAACCTTTCCTCGCCACCCATCCTCCGAAGAGCATCGCGTTGTAGAAACGGTGCGTCTCGGTGAACCCGGCTTCTTCGAGAAGCTCGACAATTCTTTCCTCCGGGACGAAGTGGATGTTCTCGTGGATGTCGTCGAACATTTTTTCGAGGTCTTCGGCGGTGATTCCGGTGGTGCTTTGGCGGGCTTTCCACGCCTCGATGAAGCGGTCGAGTTTCGGGGAGTCCTTCTCGGCGTGGAGGTCGGCGAGGATGAAGGGGGAGCCGGGCTTCATGCGGGCGGAGATGCTTTCAAGGAGAGCCAGTTTTTCCCCATCGTCGGGGAGGAAGTGCATTACGAGGATGAGGGTCGCCGCGTCGAAGGGTTCGGTGGCGGGGAGTTCGTGGACGAAGCCCGTGTGGAGCCTCGCCCGTTTCGAGAGGCCGAGTTCTTCGAGGCGATTTCCGGCGATGGCGGTCATTTCGGATGATGGGTCAACGCCGGTGAAAGTCCACTCGGCGTTTCTCTCGGCGAAATACGAGATTTCCATTCCGGTGCCGGAACCCGCAACGAGGAGGCGGGGGTTCTTCGCGTCCGTACCCGTTCGGAGGAGGAACATCGCCATGTCGTGGAGAGCCTCGTAGCCGGGGATGGTCTTACGGATCCAGAGATCGTACCTCCCGGCCCGCTCTTCGTCGAAACGCTCCTCGTTCGTCATCGCCACGATTCCCACCTCACGAACTCGCCTTCTTCACCCCCGGAAGCATACCCTCGTGGGCGAGGTCGCGGAAGTATATGCGCGAAAGCCCGAACTCGCGGTCTTCCGGCTCCTCGACACTTTCACCGCGTCTCCCGATACATGACGTGCCTTCTCACGACCGGGTCGAACTTTTTGATCTCCATCCTCTCCGGCGTGTTCCGGCGGCTCTTCGTAGTCGTATATGCGTGCGGACTCTCCGTGCTTCGCAATTTCACGATGACCCTCGCGCCGCTATTCGTCGCCATGTGGCTCCTCTCAATTCGCTCGACTTTCCAAAATTAATAACACATTATCGTTTAATGGTGAAGGCGTGTGGGTGTCGGGGAGGGGTTCGGGGGATAAAATCAAGGGATGGTCGGGCGTGTTTTTATTGCGATGATTCGTTTGTATCGGCGGTTTTTGTCGCCTTTGCTTCCGCCGTCGTGCCGTTTTACGCCGTCATGTTCGAGGTATGCGGTCGAGGCCATACAAAAGCACGGAGCTTTGAGAGGCTCTTTGCTCGGGATGTGGCGCATTCTCCGTTGCAATCCGTTTTGCAAAGGGGGTCACGACCCGGTTCCGTAGTCGGGGGTGTGCCGCGCAAACGATAATGGGGGATCGGGACGTGATAACATTTCGGCATGGCTGTGAAGAGGCGGACGCGGCAGCGGGAGGCGATACTTGGGGTGATCGAGGCTTCGGGCGGGCCTTTGTCGGTGGGCGAGGTGTATGAGATGGCGGGGCGTGAGATCTCCGGCCTCGGCATCGCGACGGTGTACCGGAACATAAAGCTCCTCAAGAAGGAGGGTGTGATCGTCGCGGTCGAGCTTCCGGGCGAGGAGCCTCGCTACGAGCCGGAGGGACGCGGCCACCACCACCATTTCCGGTGCCGAAACTGCGAGAGAACCTTCGACCTCGAAGACTGCCCGGTCGGCATCCCGGACGGGACGACGCTTCCGGGCGGATACCGGGTCGAGGGTCATAGCCTGACGTTGTACGGACGCTGCTCGAACTGCCCCGAATAACGTTTTGAAGGTCGCCCCGAACACCGTCGTCGCCATCGGATACGTTTTGCGCGTCGAAGGCGAAGTCGTGGATTCGTCGCCCGAAGGCGAGAAGGTGTTCTTCCTTTTCGGCGAGGGCCACGTTCTTCCGCCCGGACTCGAAGACGCCCTCGCCGGGAGGGAAGCCGGTTCGTTCCGCATCACGCTTTCGCCGGAGGAGGCTGTCGGAGCGTATGATCCGGACAAGGTATTTGCCGCGAAGCGAGCCGACTTCCCGGAGGACGCGAAGGTCGAAGTGGGGGAGGAATTTTATTTCGAGGACGAGGGAGTTCCGGTCGCTGCGAAGATAATCTCCGTGGATGGGGACGACGTCACCCTCGACGCGAATGCGGAGCTTGCCGGAAAGGTTCTCGAATACGAAGTCGTCATACACGAAGTCCGGGCGGCGACGGATGAGGAGATCGAGCACGGTCATGTGCATGGGGAGGGGGGCGTGCATCATTGACGGCCCGCTTCGCTCGGGTTTTTGCCAAGAACCAAAAACCCATAACCAAAAACCGGGAGCGATCGAAGGGAGCGACCCATGAGATTCAAAAAGCGGATACCCGTCACGCTCGTCGGGGGGTTCCTCGGCGCGGGGAAGACGACGCTCGTGAACCGTCTCATCGAGTCGGGGGAGAAGAGGTATGGAGTCGTCGTCAACGAGTTCGGGGATGTGAATATAGACTCGGAGATCATCGAAGAGATGGAGGACGGGGGGGTGGCGGAGCTCGGCGGCGGGTGCCTTTGCTGTGTGGGGAGGGAGGATCTCTCGTCCGCGCTTTACGGCCTCGTGTGCCGCGATGAGCCGCCGGAGCACATCCTCATCGAACTCAGCGGCCTCGCCGACCCGGTCCCGGTCGCGCAGCAATTGTTGACGACCGAATGGCGCGGCCTCCTCGACCTCGACGGCATCGTCGCCGTCGCCGACGCTTTGAATTTGCGGCAGACGATGGAGGAGGCTCCCGAGGGGAAGTCGCAGCTCGCATACGCCAGCGTCGTCGTTTTGAACAAAGGGGACCTCGCCGAGCCTTCGCGGGTCGAAGCCGCCGAGAAACTCATCGAAGAACTCAATCCGATGGCGGAGATAATAAAGACGAGCCGGGCGGAGGTCGGGACGGAGGACGTCATCGGACTCGGGGCGTTCTCTTCGGACTGGAAGCCGAAGGGACACAAGCTCGCGCACGGGAAGGGAGTGAGTTCCGTAACGTTGCGGGCCGAGCGTCCGCTCCGCATCGAGGAATGGGTGTCGTTCCACCGGCGCATGATGATCCGTCGCGAAGGCATATACCGCGCCAAAGGCATCCTCCGCTTCGAGGGGATGGACGAACCGATGCTCCTTCAAGCCGTGCGCGGTTTATACACCTTCGAGACGTACGAAGGGAAGCACGACGGAGGATCCGAACTCGTCGTCATCGGGAAGAACCTCGACGAGGCCGAGTACCGGAAGGAGTTCGAGAAGCTCGCTTCGCTTGATAGCTTTTAGCTTTTGGCAATCAGCCGTCAGCAAGAACGAGTTCGCCGAGCGACGAACGTCGGCGGATATGATGAGTCTTCGCGGGCGGTTCGATGAACGTTTCGCTAACGGGAAGGCTGCGTCGCCAGAAAAAAGCTGAAAGCTGACGGCTGTGATCGCTACGCGATCACAAACAGCCACACTCCGACGAGCACGACTTCGACGCCGAGGACTGTGAGGATAGGCGCGGCGGCTTTCGAGTTTTTGCGAGCGTAAAGAGTGGGTGCTATGAGGAAGCCGAGGGTCGCTCCGCCGATGAGGCCGCCGATATGGGCGGTATTGCTTATGTTCGGGATCGAGAACCCGATGTACAGGTTTATGGCGAGAAGGATGAGAAGCTGGCGGATGATGGGGTTTTGCCATGAGAAGGTTCCTTGGCGCATCGAGAAGCCGAGGATCGCGCCGAGGAGGCCGAAGATCGCCCCCGAAGCCCCGACCGCGAGCGAATTGAAACCCCCGATATACAAATACGCGATGCCGCCCGAAAGCCCGCTGAGAAGATAAAGGGCGAAGAAGCGTCCGCGCCCGAACGTGCTTTCTGCGAACGACCCGAGAAAATAAAGAGCGAGCATGTTGAATCCGAGGTGTATGAACCCGGAGTGGAGGAACATGCTCGTTACGAGCCGCCATTGTTCGCCCCCGGCGACGAGGGCGGGGATGAGCGCGCCTCGTTCGAGGACGGCTCCGGGCTGCGCCATGAGTCCGACGTTCCACGGTGTGGCGGGCGTCCCCGCGAGGGCGACGCCCACGTAAACCATCACGCACGCCGAGATGAGCGAGAACGTTACCGGAAGGCGGGAGAAGATGCTCAAAAGGAAGCGGGGCTATCCGAAGCGACCCGGTTTGCGGGGCTGTGTGTCGCGGACTTCACGCACCGCGTCCCCAACCTGAACCTGGGAGAGATCCTTCAAAGGGCCGCCGATCATTGACTCGAGGTCGTCATCGTCGTCGTTTTGGCCTTGCGGGTTCATGCCGAATCCTTGAACGTGCACGTCGTCGCCGAACATTTGACCGAAGATGCGCTGGAGCTGTTCTTGCATATCGCCCATCCCCGCCGCCCCGAGCGGCATTTGCTGATTGGCTTGGAGGCGGGCTATGGCGAGACGGTCTTTCACCTCCGTCACCTCGGCCTTCGCCTTCACGTCTTCGACGGTCCCGAGGGTTTCTCCGGTGTCGGGATCCCAGACCTCCTCGCCGCCTTCGGTGAACACCTCGAAGACCATCCCGTGGCGGACGCTGTCTATGCGGCCGCGGTTTATTACGATTTCGTTGTTGTTAAGAACCTTCGCTACTTTGCCCTCGACCGCCATGCGGTGAAGCACCTCCGTCGTTTGTGAAATACTCCGGCTGATTATACATTCCGGCAAGACACTCTCTTTGCGGATAAAATCCCCGCCATGCCAAACAACGAAAACCACCGCACAAACCGCATCGGAAGACACCTCCCAACCTCCGGCGGACTCAAAAACACACTCCAGAAAGCCGCCGAGCAAGAATGCGAGACGATCCAAATATTCGTCTCGAACCCGCAGCAATGGGCCGACCCAAACCCGAGGCCCGATGCCGAGGCGTTCATAAACGGCAAAGACGAACTCGGCGTATACCCGCTCGTCGCCCACGCGAAGTACCTCATAAACCTCGCCTCCAAAGACGAGGGGCAAAGAGGAAAATCCACGAACGCCCTCGCCCGCGAGCTCGTCGCGGCGGGGGAACTCGGCGTCGATCTCGTCGTCGTACATTCCGGAAGCCACGGCGGGGAAGGCGAGGAGAAGGGCATGGAGCACCTCGTGGAAGGTCTCGACCGCGCCCGCGAACTCGCCGCCAAATTCGCCGGAGGATCGCGCACCGCCGAGCCGCTTGTGGAGAACTCGTGCGGAGCGGGGACGCAGCTTTGCTCCGACCTCGACACGCTCGCGAGCGTGCTTCGACGCGCCGACGTGCGATGCTGCTTCGACACGTGCCACGCCTTCGTCGCGGGCCACGACCTCTCGTCGCCCGAGGCTGCGAAGGAGACGGGGGCGGAGATTCGCGAAAAACTCGATGGTGGCATCGGGCTCTTCCATCTCAATGACGCGCGGAACTCGTTCGGGAGTCGGCGGGACGGTCATGCGAGGATCGGGGAGGGGGAGGTTCCGGAGGAGTCGTGGACGGCGTTTTTCGGTGAGCTTCCGAACATTCCGGTGGCGATGGAGACACCGTACGCGACGCCGGAGGTGGACGCGGATCAAATCCGGAAAGTCAAAGAACTCGTCGGCGGGTTGCGCTTGAGGGCTGGTGGGTTATAAAATCCAAGTCGTGACGACTATCGAGATAAATCCGAAGAGTCAAAAGGGCGACCTCCTCGTCGCCATCGGAGAGACGCTCCGCACCGAGCGGAAGGAGCGCGGCCTCACTTTGAAGCAAGTCGCCGAGGAGGCGCACGTCTCCGTTTCGTACCTCGCCGAGATCGAGCGCGGAGAGAAAGACCCTTCGTCGCGCGTCCTCGAAAGCATCTCGCAGGGACTCGACGTCGAGATAAGCGAAATACTCACGAAGATCGCCGCATCTTTGGAGCCCGCGCAAGTCGTCTCGGTCGCCGACTCGCTCGCCGCATAGGCTTCGCCTTCGGCTTCTCTGGTTTCAGGCATCGGGCTTCAGCAAAAACACTTCGATGATTCACCGCCTCTCCATCGAAGCTCCGCCGCATTCTGAAACAAACTTTAGCCGACGAGCTTTTCCTGAAGCCTTCAAAGTCTGAAGTTTTCAAACCATGAAATACGCGAGGAGTATGCTCGCCGTGTTGTATGAGGCGTGCGCGAGGAAGCTCGCGGTCGTGTTTATGCGCTTCCGAATATATCCGAGGCCGAACGAGAGAAGGAGGATGTATCCGAGGAGGAGCGACGGGCCGTATTGAACGTGGAGCGTGGCGAAGAGGATCGAGGTGAAGAAGATCCCGAGCGCGGGCTGGAGCGCGCCGCGGAAGAGCGTCTCCTCCCCGAGTCCCGCCCCGACGCCGATGAGGAGCGCGAAGAGGATCGCGGATATCGGGGTGAGTCCGCTCGGGTCGAAGAGGCTCTCGGATATTTCCCCGACTTGCGAATAAAGATCCGGCTGAAGCGCGGCGAAGAGCGCGTCGGCCCCGAGCGAAAGCACGAGAGCGGCGACGACGAAAAGCCCCACCACGCCGAGATGCTTTATGGAGATCGCACCGTATCCGAGGCGTTCGAGCGTCTCCCGGAGGTTCCTTCGGAAGAAGATTCCGACGCCCATCGCGGCGACGATGATGAAGGGAAGCTGGCTCGCGACGATGAGGAGCGGGGATACTCGCCCGTCGGGAAACAGCGAGCCGATGTCCGGGTCTTGCGTGAAGATGAGGAAGCTCACCGCGTTGTTCGTGAGAACCATCACCGAGAGCCACAGCGCGAGCGTGATCGGCGGGTCGGCGAGAAACTCCCTCCGAATATTCCGCCCGAGTATCTTTCCGAGGAGCGGTACGCAAAGAAGAACCCCGAGTATCCCCGCCACGAAAGCCGCGACGCCGCCGCCCACGAGGAGGGCGCGATCCCCGCCCGAAACCCCCGCCCCGCCCTCCGAGGCGACGAAGAAGAATCCGACCCCGACGAACACCCCGACGAGCGACACGAGGACGGAAGCGGCGAGGAGAACGACGAAGAGCGCGATGAGCGCGTACCGGCTCGTCCGGGCCGACTGCGCGAGGAACCCGAGTCCGCCGACGAGGGCTGCTAGGACGAGCGTGGCGATAGCGGTTGCCATCCGAGCCTTTCTAAAAACCGTGGAAAAGAGCGTTTACGCCGAAGAGGCTATCACAGCCGTACCTCGTGGAAAGTGAAAAGAACGAGGCCGCGACGGAAAGAAAAGGGAAAGAACGGCAACCGTCGCGGCCTCTATTTATTTTCCGAACCCCGCATAATCCGCGGCCCGGAACTTTTTTATGGGCTTGAAGGGGTTAGCCCATTGATTAGTAATCTAAACGCACGGAATAACAAAACCACTACCACGAGATTACATTCCGATAACAAAAGAATCCGAAAGAGTCCCAAAAAAAGCCGCTCGGCTAGGGATCGCGGTTCTCCGGGCTTTCGAGCCGCTTTATGATCGGGCCAAGCTCCTCGTGGCGAGCCGCCTCGAACTCCTCCAGAGTTTCCGCTTCGCGCGCCATGTCCGCGAGGCGTCCCGTCAGTCCGGTTCCGCCCCTCGCGGCGAGGAGCCTCCACCCGACGAGGCGGTACGCCCGTTCGAGTTCCGGGGTTCCGGCCCCGCTTTCGAGGAGGTCTTCGAGGGTGGAATGGAGCGCGTCGGCTTCGGCGGGGGAGAGGGAGATGTCCACTCTGTCGGGGCTGTGATCTTTCAGCGGGTTTTCTCCACGTAAATGCGATCCTGTGTGATGACGACTTGCAAATCCTCGGGGCTCGCGCCGAGATAACTCCGCCATTCCTGCTCGAACACGTCGGACTCCCATGCGTCGGTGCTCACCGCAATGCCGCCGTCGATGAGGTCGAGGGTCGCCGGATGCTCGGAGACATGCCCCCTCCGAACCGGGTCGCGGCGGTATATCGAGTTGCGGGAGCGGAAACTCTGGACGCTCGAAGAAGTCGTGTTCAACTCCCCCGCGATCCAAACATCACTCCTCCCCTCGTCCACCCACCTCCGTATCTTCACCGCGTGAGGCTTCAACGCGACCCTTCGAACTCCCACAACTTCGCTCCTTTACCCGGAAAACGGGCATTTCGCCCACGCACTTGCTTTATAGTCCATATGTACCACTTTTTGTTACCCGACGCTATACTTTCAATGCAATATTTTGGCGGCCATCCATAAACTCATCCCTCCTCGCACACTCCACGCGAGTGTCCTCACCCAATTCGAGGCGACGAGAAACTCGTGCGCCCCGCCGTCGAACCCGAGGCCGAGCATCGCGTGTCGCGGAACCTGCAAAAACGCCATCGAAATCCACACGACGGCGACGAGCCCGAGGCCGATCCATAAAACGGAGACGGGAATCCCCGGCGGGCGAAGGACGACGAAGAGGATGGCCGTTGTAAGCTCGACGAGCATCGGCGGAGCGACCACGAACGCCGTGAGGCGGGAATATGCTTCGGCGTACGCGGCGAAGCTCGGCTCGCCGACCGCATCGAAGAGCGGATAGTGGACGATCTGCACGAACCATATGACGCCGACCATGAACATCGTCGCCGCGAGGTGGGAGATAAATACGAGCCTCGTCCGCTTATCCACCGCGCCGAGCTATCCACTCCGCCGCGGCGAGGCCGGAGAGCGAAGCCCCTTCGACTTTCGGCTCCCCGAAGGCGTCCCCCGCGAAGACGAGCGGCGGAGAGTCCACCCCGACGAAGAAACGCTCGGTGTGGTTGTTCGTCACCCAGCTATACCGCCACCGCGCGACGGATGTCCCGATCACATGCGAAGCGACGTTCCTCCCGAGCGCTTCCTCGGCGTGTTCGAGGAGCGCGGCGGAAACCTCTTCGTCCGGGTCGCCGAAGTGTTCGCGGCTCCACCTCGGCCCGGCGTGGATGGTGAGGGCGGGGGATTCGGAGATCCCCTTCCGGTGGTTGTCGGAGATCCAATCGAGAGGCTCGCCCTTTATTTGAAAGCCGCCCGGCTCGGGAAGATCGGCGGCTCCGTCGAGGAGGGCCATGAGCGCGACGCATGGGTCGTATGAGATCCGGCGTAGATCCTCGCGCCGATAAGTCGGGACGATCCCCCCGACGAGCGCGAGCGACTGCGGCACCGGAGCCGTGAGAAGAAGCGCGTCCCCGCGCTCCGAAAGCCCGGACTCGCACCGAACCTCCCACTCCGACCCCGAACGAAGCACATGAACCGCCCGCTCTCCCGTCCTCACATCGAGACCGTCGGCGAGATGCTTCGGGATGGAGGTCATCCCCGAAGAACCACGATACCGGGGATGCCCGTCCGGTTCGCGCTCGGCGTCGGCGTCGGCGAAGCCCCGGCTCCATTCGGTCGCCGCCCCCGCATCCGTCCACTCTTCGACGAGCTTCTTGAATTCCTCGCTCCTCGCCGTGAAAAACTGCGCCCCGTGGTCGAAGACGCCGTCCGCCATTCGGCGGGTCGCCATCCTCCCGCCCACCCCGCGCCCTTTGTCGAGGACGACCGTTTCCCACCCGGCTCCTTCGAGGGCGCGGGCGGCGAGGAGGCCGGAGACGCCCGCCCCGACGATGACGCACCGCATCGTTTATTTCCTCGCGGCCCGGCGGGGCATCGGGCGGAGCGTCGAGAGGCCGCCGTCCACGCCGAAAACTTGCCCCGAAACCCACGTGTTCTCCGGGGCGAGGAGCCACTCGATAATCGGGGCGATGTCCTCCGGATTTCCGAGGCGCCCCAAAGGGTGGAGGTCGGTCGAGGCTTGCCGGGCGGCATCGCTTCCGGTGATCCCCTCCGTCATCGGGGTTTGAACGAGGCCGGGGGCGACCGCGTTGAAGCGGAGGCTCCGAGGGAGATACGTCGCCGCCGAAGACATCGCGAGGCCGATCACCGCCGCCTTCGCGGCCGAGATCGCCTCATGGTTCGCAAGCCCGACCCTTCCGGCCACCGACGACATGAGCACGACCGATCCGCCCTCCTCCATGTACCGAACCGCCGAACGAACCGTATTGAAAGCCGTCTTCACGTTCAAAGACATGATCGAGTCGAAGTCCTTGTCGCACGTTTTGTGGGCAGGTTTGAGGAGGAACGAGCCGACGAGGTTCACCGCGCCGTCGATCCGCCCAAAACTCTCCTTCGCCGCCTCGAAGGCCGTGTCCGTCTGTTTCTGGCTCGTCGCGTCGAGCGGGACGGAAGTCGCGCCCGTCTCATCCGCGAGGCTCTTCAATTTATCCTCGTTTCGGGCGGCGATGACGAGGTTCGCGCCGCTCTTCGAGAGGCGGCGAACCGTCTCCGATCCGATGCCCCCCGTCGCGCCGAGGATCACATACGTCGGGTTCGAGCCGTTTTCCATGGGTCATGCTCCTTTCGATGTTTCGTGCAGCTTTTCGTGGAGGGAGGCGGCCCTCGTTATGGAGTTCATATGGATCTCCATCGTTTCCTCCACATCCTTCGCGTATCCGCCCGCCATCACGACGGCGACGGGGATGTTTTCGTTTCGCAATGTTTCGAGGACGATGCGATCCCGTTCGGCGAGTCCGTCTTTCGACACCGAGAGTCGCCCGAGGCGGTCGCCCTCGAACGGGTCGGCTCCGGCGAGGTATATCGCGAGTTGCGGGCGCGCGGCGGCGAGGGACTTTTCGAGGCCCCATTCGAGGGCTTCGATATATTCCGAATCTCCGGTCTCGTCGGCGAGTTCGATGTCGAGGTCGCTCTCCTCCTTGTGGAACGGGAAGTTCTTCGCGCCGTGGATCGAGAACGTGAAAATCGAGTCGTCGCCCGAAAGTATGGACGCGCTCCCGTTTCCTTGATGGACGTCGGTGTCCACGATGAGAACCCTCTCGACGAGCCCTCTTTTTTGCATCTCGCGCGCGGCGATGGGGGCGTCGTTGAAGACGCAAAAACCCTCTCCCCGGTGCGCGAACGCATGATGCGCCCGCCCGCGAGGTTCGCGGCGAACCCTTCGTCGAGGGCGGCGAGGCACGCTCCGATGGTTCCGCCGGAGGCTCGACGCGAACGCTCGATCATCCTTTCGGACCACGGGAACCCGATGCGCCGAACTTCCTTCCGGTCGAGTTCACCCGCCTTCGCCCGTTCGAGATAATCCTCGTTGTGGGCGCGCAAAATTTGCTCGTCGGTGGCCGCGTCGGGGACGATGAGTTCTCCGGGGACGCATATGGCCGACCTTTCGACTTCTTCGCGGAGCATCGAATATTTTACCATCGGGAATCTGTGTCCCTCCGGGAGCGGCAAAACGAAATGGTCGCTGTAAAAAACCTTCATGGCCTCCTTCATTACCCGTAGTTTGAGTGGAGCATGTTCCAAAAGCCGCTTCTTTGCTGTGATAGCTTTTAATGCGATGGAGAATTCGCCGCAAGAAAAGCTGTTTCTCGAAGAGCCGGGGAGTGTGGATGCTCCGGAGCCGGGCCTTTATCTCGGAACCTCCGGGTGGTCGTACTCCGACTGGGAAGGGACGGTTTATCCCGAGAGAACCCCGGCGGGCGCGAGGCTTTCGGAGTACGTCAAAAATTACGCCACCGTCAAGATAGACTCGACATTTTACGGGATGCCGAGACGTTCGACAGTCGAGAAGTGGCGCGAAATTACGCCGGATGGCTTCCGTTTCGCGGCGAAGTTCCCGCAGGAGATCACACACGAGAAATCCCTCGCCGGAGTCTCCGACCTCGCCCGCACTTTCGTCGAGACGATGAGCCACCTCGGGGACAAGCTCGGCCCGCTCCTCATCCAGCTTCCGCCCTCCTTCGACGTGGACGGGATGGGAACCCTCGAAGATTTCCTCGAAACCCTCCCCGAAGGCTTCCGGTACGCCGTCGAAGTTCGGCACCGAAGCTGGCTCCGCTCCGACCTCCCGAAGATGCTCGAAGAAAAGAACGCCGCCCTCACGCTCATAGACTACCCTCGGATGCCGCGCATGGAAACGGCGACCTCGGACTTCGTGTATATACGATGGCTCGGCGACCGGAACGAGTTTCCCTCCGACCATACCGCTCCGAAACGCGACCGGAGCGAAGACATCCGGTGGTGGGCCGAGCGTGTGGAGCGGTTTCTCGGCGAGGGACGTGAGGTTTTCGCGTACGCGAACAACCATTATCAAAACCATTCGCCTTCGACGCTTTCGCAGTTTCTCGAAGTGTACCGGGGCGAGCGGTGACGACGCCCGTCATTTTCAGTACGGGATCTCTTTATACCTTCGGCATCGAGCGCGTGTTTTCGTGGATCTCCGAAGCCGGGTACGACGGCGCGGAAGTGATGATGGACGAGCGGTGGGACACGCATCAAAGTGAGTATCTCCGCGACCTTTCGGAGAGGCACGGGGTTCGGATACTCGCCCTCCATCCGCCTATATACGAGGGGGCATGGCGGCTCTCGCCGGGCGAGACGCTCGTCCGGTCGGCGAGGCTCTCGAAGTCGCTCGACATCCCGACGGTCGTCGCGCATCCGCCGCGTCCCGGAAGAATCCGGGAGTGGCGGGAGGGGCCGCTTCGGGAGGCTCGGGAGGAAGGTGTCGTCGTCGCAGTCGAGAACATGCCGAGGTCGAAGCCTCGGGGCTTTCTCGGGTTCGGGGGCGAAGGAAGCTCGTATTCGCCGGAGCATCTCGATGGACTCGGAGAACTCACGCTCGACACGAGCCATGTGGCGGCGAGCCGTCTCGACCTCATGGGGTTTCATGCGGAGGTTTCTTCCCGGCTCCGGCACGTGCATCTCTCGGACTCCGATCTCTCGGGCGGAGATCAACATAGACTCCCCGGCAAAGGCCGCCTCCCACTCCGCCCGTTCCTCGCCGCGCTCGCCCGCGACGAATACCCCGGAGCCGTGAGCCTCGAACTCAAACCGTTCCAGTCCGGCGCGCCGAAGCCGGAGAGGATTTTGGAGCGGATGGGGGAGGCTCTCCGGTTCGCGCGGGAAGGACTCATTTGTGCGTAAACTTGCGTTAAAATAGCGCCGTACAAAGTTGTGCGGCACATACTTGGAGTACGAAATGGCGCAAAGCACGGAGCGGGTTCAGTTTCGTTTGGATCGGGATCGCCGGGAGAAGTTGCGGGAGGTGGTCGAGGCGAGGGGGGGGGTCGCTTTCGGAGTGGCTTCGGGCGGAGATCGACCGCTCGTATGAGGACGAGTTGGCGAGGCGCCGGAGGGAGGCCGCCGAGAGCATGAGCCGCCTCGAACTCGAGGATGTACCGGACATGAAGACGCTCAAGCGGCAAATTTTGAGCGGGTATGATGTCCCGGATCTTTATTGACGCGAACATCCCAATGTACGTGTCGGGGGCGCGACCATCCGCTCAAAGAAGCATCCACGCAAATTTTGAAGCTCGCGGCGGCGAGGCCGGAACCGTTTTTCACCGACGCTGAAGTCCTCCAAGAACTTCTCCAGCACTATCTCGCCCTCCGAACATGGCCGAGGGGAAAGCGAGCCGTTACGGATTTCGCCGAACTCATGCGTGGGCGCATCGAGCCAATTTACGGCGAAGACGTCGAGAGCGCCGCGAGCCTCGCCGAAAAGTACGCTCCACTCCTCGCCGCCCGCGACCTCCTCCACGCCGCCGTCATGCTCCGCGTCGGAGCCGAACGAATCGTGAGCGCCGACGTCGACTTCGACCACCTCGCCCCCGAAGGCATACTCCGCCTCGACCCGATGGGGTTTTCGGAGTGGCGCGAAGGTCTTTGATGCGCGGGCGATGATAAGCTCTCCCGAGTATCGGATAGCGAAGGAGTGCGGTTATGAGAGATGCGCGGCTCGAAAAGCTGGCGAAGGTGCTCGTGGATTATTCACTCGGGGCGAAGGAGCGCGATCAAGTCGTGCTTTCCGGCGGAGCCGCCGCCGCGCCGCTCGTGAAGGAGGTTTACGCGAGGCTTTTGCAGGTCGGGGCGATCCCCATCCCGCAAATCCAAATCCCCGGCATGCCCGAACTCTTCTTCGAGAACGCCCACGATTTCCACTATGAAGAAACGCCGAAAATAACACGCTCGATTTACGAGCAAGCCGACGGCTTCGTATCCATCATTCCGCGACTCTGTAAACCCGCCTGACCTCAGCTTCCGCGCCACGCTGCACGCCGCCATCCTCGACACGTGGGCGAAGGCGGAGGTCTCGCTGAGTCTGGCGTAGAATCCCGGTGGAGTTCGACGGGAAGGAATGGGGCGACATGCACATCGAAAGAGCGACGCTTTCACAGGGCGAGGCCCGGAGGCTCACCGACGACATCAAGGCTCAGGCCGAGAGGTTGTGCTTCATGCTCCTCGAAGCCTACGAGGGCGGGGCGCATCTGGCCCTCGGCTACTCGTCGTGGGGCGCGTACTTCGAGGAGGAGTTCGGCGGCGGCAGCCGGGCTTACCAGCTACTCGACTCGGGCAGGGTTGTTCGGGCAGTCGAGGGCCATTCCACAATTGTGGAACGGTCTCGTCCGAACGAAGCTCAAGCCCGCGAACTCGCTCCGCTTCTCCGTCGGGACGAGAAGGAAATGCTGGAGGTCTGGGCCGAGCTTCGAGTGGAGTACGGAGACACCATCACGGCCAACCGGGTCCGCAACCTCGTGGGTCGCCGCCTCGACCGGATACGCCGGGAGGAGGATGCTCGGCTCCGCGCCGATACCCAGCCGCCGACGCAGCGGATGACCGTCGGCGGGGCCGACATCCGCCATTGCGACTTCCGCTCCCTCGACCTGCCGGATGGTTCGGCTGACCTGATATTCACCGACCCGCCCTATGGCGCGGCGCATCTCGACCTCTGGCGCGACCTCGGCGAGTTCGCGGCGTCCGCTCTGAAACCCGGCGGAGTCCTCGTCGCCTTCAGCGGCCAGCGGCATCTCCCCGAAGTCCTCGACGCGCTGCGCGGACACCTCGACTACCTCTGGATGGCAGCCGTCGGACACAGGCGCGGAAGCCGAGACCTCTGGAGTCCGCGAGTCCAGAACAGATGGAAGCCGATGGTCGTGTTCGCTCGCGGGCGACCGGAGAGCCGCGAGCCGCTCATGGACGGCTTCTGGCTGGGCGACCGCGACGGCAAGGAGCATCACGTGTGGGGTCAGGCGGAGATAGAGGCGGAACGCATCATCGAGACCTTCACCGACCCCGGCGGGCTTGTCGTGGACCCGTTCCTCGGCGGCGGCACGACAGCCTTGGCCTGTCTGCGTTCGGGGCGGCGCTTCCTCGGCTGCGACGTGGACGGGGCGGCCATCGGCGCGACGCTCGGGCGGCTGGAGCTACAGAAGAACGAAGCCGTCTGACCTCTCCCCACCTCGACCAACGCCCTCGTCCTCGGCGGGGGCTTTCACATGCCCCGGAGCCTCTGCAAGCCCCTGTGAGGGCCGCCGGGACATCTTCCCCACCTCTTCCCCTCGGCATGATAGACGACCAGCTACGCGAGACCCCGGAGCGTTCGGATAGCTGGATAGCTCAGGACTTGGGGGTATTCGTCGGGACTGTTACAGCGCGTCGAGGAGCGATTCTGGGAGCCACCATAGAAAACCAACCCTCAGATTTCACGAGGCTCCCCGAAACCGTCGTCGGACGAGATGGAAGGGAAGTCGTCTACCAGCCCCGCCAGCGGCTTGAGGAACAGGCGCGTCAGGCGGAGGAGCGTGGGCGCATGGCATCGGCAACTCCCGAAAATCGGCACTTGCCCTCTCCCGACCTGCTGTCCAGACAGCGCGTCCCTCAACCTCTACCTCAGACACACCTTTCAATACAGGGTCGCCCCTGCGGTATAATTCCTGTAAATCGAATAGCTCACAGAGAGCGGTCAAGAAAAGGGGATTCCGGGATCGAACCCGGACACCTGTTCTTGGCCGCTTTCCTGTGGGGAAGGAGAGGATTGTGGAGTCGGTGAGGATGTTCAGGACGAGGAGGGGGATGACGCAGACGGAGCTTGCCGAGGCGAGCGGCAGGAGCAAGCTGACTGTCTCCCTCGTGGAGAACGGGAAGGTCAAGCCGAGCGTCGGGACGACGCGGGTATTCGCCGAAGCCCTCGGCGTGAGCGTCGGGATGCTACTCGACACCGAGGAGATATTGCAGGAGCGGGAGGCGGCGGAGAAAGCCGTCGAGGAGTACGTGAAGGCTAACTGACGGCAAACGGCAGCCGCCGATGGCTTTTGGAATTTGGAAGCCGATAGCCAGAAGCGGCGAAGGAGTAATGATGCGGAGTGTACAAGGCAAGCGGCAGGGCAACAAGGGCGAAGGCGACCGGGACGAGCGCGATGTCCTGAAAGCGGCGGCGGACAGGTTCTTCGAGGAGGCCGACCGCGACAGGCAGAGAGGGGAGAAGAAGAAGAGGATGAAGACGAAGGGAGTTTACGTGCCGGCTCATTGGGTGAAGCGATGGGACCCGATTGTTGCGATGTACCTCGGCTACTTCGTGAGCTACGTGGGCGAACAGGCGCGGGAGGACGGCTACATCTGGGACTCGGCGCGGGAGGTAGAGGATAAGACTGGCATCAAGCCGGGTCGTCAGGAGCGAGCCAGAAATATTCTGGAGAAGGATGGAGTGATCTTCACCGGACACGGCGGCATCGGTGGGGTTAAGTCAGTTTGGTGGCTCTCCGTCACTCTCGGTGCATCTTGAACGCGCCGGGGGGCGACGCAACTGAAAGGCTGGCGCTCACGCTACTCCGAGAAATCGTCTTCGTAGCAACTCGAAGCTCGCCCTCCCGTACATCTGACGCTTGATCATTCTCAATCGGTTCACCTGCCCCTCGGTTTGCCCGTTGCTGTACGGCAACGAGAGCGCGGCTTCCACAGCCGGCTGCTCGCGCCGCAGGCCGATCGCGAAGGTCTCAAAGCCCTTCACTCCGCACGAGAGAGCCTCCTCCAGCCATCCCTCGAACTTCCCGGCCTTCCGAGAGCGAACCATGTCGGCGAACTTCTGGACGAGTGGGCGGATCGCGGCCGCGTCGGCGCAAGCCTCCACCGCCTGCTCCAGAGCATGCCGCTCGTCGGAGGAGGGTTC
>JACCWD010000164.1 GCA_013697825.1 Rubrobacter sp. | reverse complement strand
TATTGGTTCGAGAAGGCTCGGAGCCTCATCGAGCGGGGCGATGTGAAACGTGCCGGACTACTCGCCACGAACTCCATTCGTGGCGGCGTGAATCGCGAGGTTTTGAAACGCATAAAGAAAACGGGGGACATCTTCTTCGCCGAGTCCGACCGATCGTGGATTTTGAATGGAGCCGCCGTGCGAGTTTCGATGGTCGGATTCGATGATGGCTCGGAGAGCGGGCGAACTTTGGACGGCGCGCCCGCTGACACGATAAATTCCGATCTCACGGGAGCACTCGATTTAACGAGTGCCATCGTGCTGTCAGAGAACACGGGCATATGCTTTTATGGATCGCAACAAAAAGGCTCTTTCGAGATATCGTTGTCGGAAGCGCGCAGACTTCTCTCCGAACTGAATCCTTTCGGTTTGGATGTTTCTGAAGTCGTGAGGCCATCTTTGAATGCGGCTCGCTTATTACGTCGCACGCCGGAAAGTTGGATGATCGACTTCGGAGTGGATACGACCCTCGATCAAGCCGCACTTTACGAAGGCCCTTTTGAGTATGTGCGGCGAGTGGTGTACCCAGAGCGGAAAAATAGAAGCGAAAAAAGACAGCGCGAATTTTGGTGGCTTCACGCTCGACCATCGCCAAGATACCGGAGTATCCTCACAACACAGCGGCGCTATATCGCGAGTCCCGCAGTGGCGAAACATCGGTTGTTTGTATGGCTCGATAACCGAGTCCTCACCAACCATTCATTACTTGTCTTTGCCCGAGACGACGACTATTTCTTCGGCGTACTCCATTCGAGGGCGCACGAAATATGGTCGCTTCGGATGGGGACGTTCCTCGGGGTCGGCAACGATCCCCGGTACACGCCGACAACGTGCTTCGAGACGTATCCGATGCCGTGGGCGCCGGGTGGGGAGCCGGAAGGAGATCCCCGCGTCGAGGCGATCTCCGATGCGGCGGCGCGGCTCGATACTTTGCGGCGAAACTGGCTCGACCCGGAGGGCGCGACGGCGGCGGATCTGAAAAAGCGAACCCTCACGAACCTTTACAACGCCCGCCCGACGTGGCTCGACAACGCCCACCGCTCCCTCGACGAAGCCGTCTTCGAGGCGTACGGATGGCCGCTCGGAATCTCCGACGAGGATATTCTCAAAGAGCTTCTCGCGTTGAATATGGAGCGGTCGGAAAGCGCGCGGTGAAGACGACGCGACACTTCGAGGAGGACATTCTCGGTCGGGATCGCCCGTACATAAAGCGGGAGTGGTGCGAGAGGGCGTTAAAGGAGGCGGAGTATACTGAGGAGCAAGCCGACGGCACGGCGGATTTTGGATATACATCGAAGAGCTTGGAAAACATCTTCGAGTAGTCACACGATCTGACAGGGAAACCGTCATAACCGCGCACCCCGATCGGAGATTCAAAGGAGGAATCGAATGAGGATCACTTATTATCCCGACACCGACTCCGCGTACATACGCCTGAGCGACGGACGCTCCATGAACTCCGAGGAAGTCGCGCCGTCCACCGTTCTCGACCTCGACGCCGAAGGAAACGTGGTGGGCATCGAGATATGGGCCGACGCTTCGGGAAGGCTCGATCTCTCCCAAATCCGTCTCGAACGAAAGCCCGAGAAGGGCCTCGACGCCGCCCTCACCCTCGAAACCGGCTTCATGCAAGGGCCGGTGGAGGTCGAGTCCGCCGGATAACGCCGGGGCGGGAAGCGGGACGGACGGGAGGGGATCTCATCTCCGGCGGGCGGAGATGTTTTAATGTCCGCTCGTCGAAGCGGAAACACGAAAAACCAAGAACGCGAGGGAGTCAACGTGCCGAAGACGCCAGAGTGGGATGAGGATTTTTACAAGTCCATAGTCGAGAAGACCGCCGAGGTGGTGAAGGTATGCCGCCCGGACGGGACGCTCACATACGCGAACCCGGCCTTCGAGGAAGCGTACGGATGGGAGGTCGAGCGTGTGCTCGGGACGAACATCATGGAGTACGTCCACGAGGGGGACATAGACCGCATCGCCCGCGAAACCGAAGCCGCTCTCGAGAACTCCGTCGAGAACTCCGGCCCCGTCTCGAACCGTGCCGTATACTGCTTCCGATGCGCCGACGGGACATACCGCGTCATGGAGGCTTTGGGAACATATCTCATGGACGACGAGAACATCGGGGGAGTCGTCCTCTTCACCCGCGCCGTATCGAGTCCGAAAAGTTGAGCGACGCTTCTCCGATGCCCCTCGGTCTCGTCGGGTTGTGATCCCGAGCCTTCGCCCATCGGGTTAAAATCGGGGCGAAAAGTTTTCGAGGAGATGTATGGCCGAGAGAAAGTATCGGGACGAGATCGAGGAAATGAGCCGTGCTGCCGACCGCTTCGCGGAGGCGGTGGATGAGTTCGGTCGGCACGTCGAGAGGCTTCGGCCCTCGAAGCCCCTTTCCGAAGAGGAATTGGCGGAGCTTGTGGATCGCGAGGTCCACGCCGTGCGCGAAGAGCTTTACGAAGACCGGAAGCCGGAGCGCGGCCCGCTCACCCTCGAAGAGGCCGAGGAATGGAAGCGTCGGAGGAACGGGCGGCGAGCCGAAGGTGCGTAGTCGCCGTCCCCGCTCATCGTCCTCGACACCGATGTCGTGGTGGCGGCGGTTCTCGGGACTCCCGGTTCCTCGAATGACCGGACGGTTCGGGTGGTGGCGGCGTTCGGCTCGCGGTCAGCGACGATGGCCTCCGCGAGATGTCCCGCGCGATGAACCACCCGGATGTGGCAAGCCGCATCGAGCGTCCCGGCGTAGTCTTCGACGCCGCCCTCGACCTCGAAGTTATGGGTTTCCTTCACCATCCGCGCCGCCTCGACTGGCCGAGCGTCCCCGACCCGAAAGACTGGTGGATGCCCGACCTCGCCCTCGACTCCGAAGCGGACTTCATCGTGACATGGGACTCGCATCTCCTCGACGCGGCCATCCCCTTCGATGTCGAAGTTGTAACTCCGCCCGGATTTCTCGCTCGTATCGAGGCGTGACGCCGAACTTTCAACCATCGCGTTATACCGATCCAGTTCATTGATGTCCCAATGCCTCGACAGCCTCCACCCACCACGGGTAGCCGGTGAGGCTTTGCAAGATCGCAGGGGTTCGCCAATAAGAGGCGAGCGCCTCCGTCAGCGCCTC
>JACCWD010000163.1 GCA_013697825.1 Rubrobacter sp. | reverse complement strand
GGTCGGCCCCGTAAAGATCCCCGCGGATGGAATCCCCCCCTTCCCTCAAAACCGTATACGAGAGGTTCCGCGAGCCTCCATTCAAAAGCGGCGCGGCGGCGAATCCCGCGTCGTCCGGGCCGTGGACGGGGAGCGACACGCCCGTCTCCGGCTGAACGGTGGAGATCCCCCCCGCCTCGGTCGCATACACGATTTCCTGCCCCCGCCCGACCGGGGAAGCCGCCCCGACCGCGATGAAAAGCGCGGCGACGGCGGCGAGGAAAAGGAAGCCGTACCGCCCGAGCGCGGACGCGAGCTTCGGGCAGCGTCCGAGAAAGCCGTCGGCGGCCTCGTCCAAAATTCTGAAACGTCGCAATAAGGAGCCCATGATCCGGGAGAGTATATCCGAGCGGAGTGCGAGCTTCGGGTTTGGTCGCTTTGCGACCGAAGGGAGCGACCTTGCCCGAAAGCCGCGATGCGTGTATAAGTCATCTTCGGGAAATCGAAACGAAGGAGGAGATACATGCTTGTTTTCGTAGACATCCGGGTGAACGTGAAGGAGATGAACTTCGACGAACTGTGGGATGCATGGGAAGAGGAGACGAAGGCCGCCCTCGGCGCGATGGAGGCCGGGAAGCTCCTCACCGCGTACAAAGTCTCCGGGCAAAGGCGCGTTCTCGCCGTCCTCGACGTCGAGTCCCACGACGAACTCGACCAAATTCTCATGGCCGGACTCCCGATGGCCCACAACCTCGAAATCGCCGAGATACTCCCGGTCCGAAGGTACGAAGACTTCGCCGAAGACGTGCGGAATCGGTGGGGATGAGCCTCGGAGCATGAAAATGGCGTGATCGAAACCCGCCCGTTTCGATCACACCGCCCCGGATTTTAACGCGATTCGGCGCAACGA
This sequence comes from Rubrobacter sp., assembly GCA_013697825.1. Lineage (GTDB taxonomy): Bacteria > Actinomycetota > Rubrobacteria > Rubrobacterales > Rubrobacteraceae > JACCWD01. Next base: position 27,666 of record JACCWD010000163.1, on the reverse strand, counting down.
CAAACCGACGGCCCGACATCCCCATAAACCGACCGCTTTGACCCGGATTGTTTATGAACGGGGGAATGGCCGGGAGTCGGGACTCCGCCACGGCGGCGCGCCATCGAGTCCGGCGAGGGTTCCTCGGGCGCGGGTCGGAAGTGTCCGGTATGAGAAGGTCGAAGGCGTCCCCGACTCCCGGTGTTTATGGAACACACCCACTCGCGGATGCTCCATGAATAATCCGGGTTAAACGAGCGATGCGCCTCCGTCTATTTGGAGGACGCTCCCACTCACGAAGCCGTTCCCCATGAGGAACATGGCCGCATCGGCGATGTCCTCCGGCCTTCCGACCCGCCCGACCGGGAGGCGAGTGGCGAGGTTTTCAAGGAATTCCTCTCGGCCTTCGCCGTAAAATCCATCGAGGAGCGGGGTTTCGACGATGCCGGGACGGATGGTGTTCACCCGGATCGGGGCGAGTTCGAGCGCGAGGGCGCGGGACATCGCCTCGATCGCCCCGCACGAAGCCGAAATCACCGACGATCCGACGTATGGCCTCCGAGACGACATCCCCGATACGAAAGTCATGGAAGCCCCATCGCCCATCCGGGGCGCGGCGTGCTTCGCGGCGAAATATCCGCCCCATACGCGGGTGTCGAGCGTCGGACGGAGTCCTTCCGCATCCGAGCCGGAAATGTCCGAAGCCATCGTTTCGGCGGCGGTGACGACGAGGTGGTCGAGGCGGTCGAACTTCTCGAACAAAGCCCGCACCGACCCTTCGTCCGACACATCCACCGGAAACGCCCTCGCTCCGCCCCCGATCCCCGCTTTCGCCGATTCGAGCTTTTCGGGAGAACGTCCGGCGATGGCGACGAGCGAGGCGCCCGCACCATACGCCGCCTCGGCGACGGCGAGTCCGATGCCCGAGCCGCCCCCGACCACGACGACGGTCTTTCCGGCGAGTTTCAAAGGCTTCGCTCACGCTCCCTTCGGTCGCGGTGAGATCGCGAGGTGGCGAGTCGAGAACATCCCGACCCCACGAAGCGGAGAGGCATCACCCACAACGAAAAACGCGAAATATCCACCGGGACACGCCATCAAACCCGCGTCGGCTGGCAATTCGGACACACGTGCGTCCCCCGCCCGGCGACCCGGATCTTCGTGATCTCCGTCCCGCACACCGGACACGGCTCCCTCGTGCGGGCGAAGACTTTCAACTCGTTTTGATACCCCCCGCTCTCCCCGAACGCATCGTGATACGAATCGAAGGTCGTGCCGCGAAGCTCGATGGCGCGAGCGAGGATGTCGCGCGAAGCGGCGTGGACGGCTTCGACCTCCCTCTCGTCGAGCGTGTTCGACTTCCGCGTCGGGTGTACTTTCGCGGCGAAAAGGACTTCGTCCACATAAATATTCCCGAGGCCCGCGAAGACCGATTGATCGAGGAGAAGCCCCTTTATGTTCGCCTTCCGCCCGAATGTTTTTCGAAGGTACTCGACCGTGAACTCCTCCGAGAAAGGCTCGGGGCCGAGGCGGGATATGAGGGGATGCCCGTCCACTTCGTCTGGCTTATAAAGATGGAAATACCCGAGCCAAAGTTTCGCGAACGAAAGCACGGGGCCGTCCTCGAACTCGAGGACGGCGGTGTTCGTGTGGTCGGACTCCGTCCATTCGGGGAGGCGGAGTACGCGGCCCGAGATGACGAGGTGGATGAGCCCGACGACATCCCCGAAGTCGAGGACGATTATTTTTCCACGCCGCCCCGTACCTTCGAGCCGCTTCCCAACGAGGTTCTTCGGGAAGTCCTCCGGCTCGACGTTCGTCACGTCCCGACGGAAGACCCCGGCGCGAAGGACTCGCCTCCCTCCGGCGAGTGCCATGACATCGTGTGAGATGGTGGCGGTTTCGGGGAGCTCGGGCATTACGAGGCGTCCCCGGAGAGAACCCCCTCGATGTACCGGGCGACGCCCTCCTCGTCGACGGAGGCGGCGATCTCGTCGGCCGCGTCGCGCACGGCCTCGGTCATCCCGCCGACGGCGACGCCGCGCCCGGCGAAGCGGAGCATGTCAATATCGTTCTCGCCGTCGCCGAAGGCCATGACACGCTCGGGGAGGATGTCCCACTTCTCGCACAAGAAATTCAGCGCGGCGGACTTCATGCCATCGGAGGCGCCGATCTCGACGTAATGAGGAAGGCTCCGCGTGACGAAGAAACGGTCGGAAAACTCCTTCTCCGCGTCGGCGAGCCATTCCTCGACGTCACCGGGGGAATCCACGATCGTGACTTTTATGGGGTCTTCGCGGGTTTCTTCGAGCCATTTCCTCGGCGATTCGTCGACCACGACGCCATCCTCGACGAAGTTCGCCATGTTCGCGAGAGCCGCCGGGGTGCCGGGCGAGGTGATGAGCTTCTCGTCCATAAAAATCCGGGCGTGGAGGCCGCGCCCCTCCGCCCATTCGATGATGTCGAGCGCGCCCTCGACGGGCATGGTGTTTTTCAGGAAAGTCTCGCCCTCGATGGTCCGGATCATGGATCCCCCATAACAAACGAGCGGCTCGTCGTCGCCGAAGCCGAGCCTCATCGCATGCTCCCTCGCCCCCTCGTACCGCCGCCCCGTCGCAAGCACCACACGAAGGCCGGAGTCTCGAAGGATCGCGAGGGCGTCCTTCGTATCGTCGGAGATCGTCATATCGAAGCGCATCAAAGTCCCGTCGAGGTCGAAGGCGCACATCTCGAAGGGAATGCCGTTTCGTTCGTTTCTCAAAGGTTTCCTCTCTCTCCCGCCGCGGAACGAAGGGTATTTTAGCGGGTCGCGAAGGAACCGTTCCCGGTTCCCGGTTTTCAGTTCCCGGTTCTTTGCTAAAAACTGAAAACCGGGAACCATCCCATATACCATCCTCCCCATGCAAAACGCCACGCACCACGATGGGCGCTTCGCCCCGAGTCCGACTGGCGACCTCCACATTGGGAACCTCCGAACCGCCCTCCTCTCGTGGCTCTTCGCCCGGAAGGCCGATGCCCGCTTCCTCGTCCGCGTCGAAGACCTCGACCGCTCGCGGGTGAAACCGGGCATCGAGGAGAAACAGCTCGCCGACCTCCGCTCCCTCGGCCTCGAATGGGACGGGGAGGCCGTCCGCCAATCCGAGAGGACGGGGCTTTATGACGAAGCCATACGCCGCCTCGACGAGAAAGACTTTCTTTATCCGTGTTTTTGCACGCGGGCGGATGTTCGGGCGGCGTCGTCGGCTCCGCACGGGATACCGGGGCATTATCCGGGGACGTGCCGAAACCTCACGGAGAGGGAGCGAGCCGAACGTGAAGCGTCGGGGCGGCCTTTCGCGCTTCGGGTGAGGGGCGAAGGGGCGAGGGTCGTTTTCGAAGATCGGCTCCTCGGCGGCCAAAATTATCCGGTGGACGATTTCGTGGTTTGGCGGAATGACGGGTCGCCCGCGTATCAGATCGCCGTGGTGGTGGATGACGCCGAGCAAAGGATCGGGGAGGTCGTGCGCGGCGCGGACCTCGTGGATTCCACCCCGCGCCAACTTTTCCTCGCCGACCTCCTCGGCCTCGACGCGCCGCGATACGCGCACGTCCCGCTCGTCCTCGGCCCGGATGGAGAAAGGCTCGCGAAGCGGCACGGCGCGGTGACGATGGCGGATCGGGAAGAGGCGGGCGAAACTCCGGAAGACGTTCTCGCGTGGATGGCGCACTCCCTCGGGCTCGCGGAGGCGGGGGAAGAGCCGGGCCTCGATACGCTCCTCGCCCGTTTCGATCCCGCGCTCATACCGACCGATCCGACCATATGGAGGCCGCGATGATAAAGTGGGCGGCGTTTGCAAACCGGGAAAGGGAGGGACGAAGGTGGAGGAATCGAACATACTCGTGGAGAGGGAAGGAGCCGTCGGGGTCATAACTTTGAATCGCCCGAAGGCTTTGAACGCGCTCAGTTCGGCCCTCATGAACGAGTTCGCCGACGCGCTCGAAACCTTCGACGCGGACGACGAAATACGGTGCGTCGTCCTCACCGGGAACGACCGGGCGTTCGCGGCGGGCGGCGACATAAAGCAAATGTCCGACTCGACGGCGGCGGACATGGTGAAGCGGGAGAGCCCCTCGCCGTGGAAGCGGGTGGCGAAGACCCGGAAGCCCATCGTCGCGGCGGTCGGCGGGTACGCGCTCGGGGGCGGGTGCGAACTCGCGCTCACGTGCGACATGATCGTGGCTTCGGAGGAAGCGCGGTTCGGGCAGCCGGAGATCGACCTCGGCATCATCCCCGGCGCGGGCGGCACACAACGCCTCACCCACGCCATCGGAAAAGCACGGGCGATGGAACTCGTCCTCACCGGACGGAGAATCGGGGCGAAGGAGGCGTTCGAGATCGGCATGGTCACGAAGGTCGCCCCGCCGGATTCGTACCTCGAAGAGGCGAAGGAACTCGCGAGAACGGTCGCCTCGAAAGCCCCGCTCGCGGCGCAGCTCGCGAAGGACGCGGTTCTCAAAGCGTACGAAGGCTCCCTCGAGGCGGGCCTCGACTACGAGCGGCGGAACTTCCTCGTCCTCTTCTCGACCGAGGACAAAGAAGAGGGCATGGCCGCATTCAAGGAGAAGCGCGACCCGGATTTCAAAGGCCGATGAACGCCCCCCTCGAAGGGATGAAGGTCGTCACCCTCGCCGTGAACGTCCCCGGCCCGGCGGCGGCATCACGTCTCCGGGAGTTTGGCGCGAGCGTCACGAAGGTCGAGCCGCCCGGCGGGGATCCGCTCGAAGCCTCGAACCCGGCGTGGCACCGGGCGATGGCGACCGGGCAAAACATCGTCGCCCTCGATTTGAAGGACGAGGGGGATCTCCGCGAACTCGCCTCGCTCCTCGAAAACGCCGACCTCCTCCTCACGTCGAATCGCCCCGCCTCGCTCGCCCGCCTCGGCCTTTCGCCAGAGGATGTCGCCGGGAAATATCCGAACCTCGCATACGTCGCCATCGTCGGGTATCCGTCGCCGCGGGAGAACGATCCGGGCCACGACCTCACGTACCTCGCGGACTACGGGCTTCTCACGCCGCCGGACATGCCGCGCACCCTCCTCGCCGACCTCGCCGGGGCCGAGCGGGCGGCGAGCGCGGCTCTCGGGCTTCTCCTCGGGCGCGAGCGGGGGTTCGGAGCCGGGTACGCCGAAGTCCCGCTGTCCGAGGCGGCGGAGGCGTTTGCCGCTCCCTTTCGGCACGGCATCACACGCCCCGGAGAGCTTCTCGGCGGAGGGTTCGCGGGATACAACGTGTACCGGACATCGGACGGGTGGATCGCCGTCGCCGCCCTCGAAGCGCACTTTTTGGCGAAGCTCCTCTCCGAACTCGGCCTCGAAAAAGCGGACAAAGAAAGGATGGAAAGAATCTTCGCGGAACACCCCTCATCGCGGTGGGAAAAATGGGCCGCCGAGCGCGACCTCCCGATAGCCGCGCTCGAAGAGCCGGAATAAAGGCTGCGAGCCGGAGCGGCCTCACAGCGGGTTTCATGAGGAATGGCCCTTCGGCTCGCCTTCGGCTTCGCCGGGTTTCAGGCTTCGGGTTTCAGGGATCAGGAAAAACCTCCCGGACGACCCGGCTTCGCCGAAGGAGACTTCGATGGTGGGGTGGATCGATATTCGTGAGATCCGCTGTCACAATTCGAGAACCTCTCGGATGCCGTCCTCGACGCGGAGCATGAGGCGTTCTTCGAGGCGACCCACTCTCTCTTCGAGGAAAATTTTGTCGAGGGTGACGATTTGTGAAACGTTCACCACAGAATCCCTCGGAAGCCCCGATTCCCCGGCTTTGAGAAGGAGGTTCCCCGGAGCGGCTTCGAGGGAGAGGTTCGAGGTGAGGGCCACGGCTATGACGGTCTTTATCCGGCTCCGGTTGAAATCGTCGGAGGAGAGAACCACCACCGGACGGCGATACCCCGGCTCGGAGGCCGTCGGACGCGGCAGCCGCGCCCACCACACCTCGCCGCGCCGGCACCCGCCCGCTACCACTCCTCCTCGGGCAAAGACCGAGTTTGCATCTCCGAAAGCGCGGGGTCGAGACCGCCCGGCCCCTCCCCGTAAACCTCGTTCAATTTCTCGGTGACATCCTCCCCGCAGCGCTCGTCAAGGTACGCCCGGAGCGCGTTCGCATACAACTCGCTCCTCGACAAGCCCCGCCGCCGGGCGAAACGCTCGGCCGACTCGAAAAGAGGATCCGGGATGGAGATAGCCGTCTTCATGAGACGAGTATAACTTTGGTCATACCGAGTGGCAAAGGCGAAGCAACCCTCACCTCGGAGCCATGCGTATCGAGCCGTCGAGCCGGATGACCTCTCCATTCAACATTTGATTTTCTATGATGTGCTTCGCGAGCGCAGCGTACTCGTCGGGCCTCCCGAGCCGCGGGGGGAACGGAACTTGTTTCCCGAGCGAATCCTTCGCGTCGTCCGGCAAAGCCGCGAGCATCGGGGTCTCGAAGATGCCCGGCGCGATGGTCATCACCCGGATGCCGCTCGACGCGAGCTCGCGGGCAATGGGAAGCGTCATGCCGACGACGCCGCCCTTCGAGGCGGAGTATGCAGCTTGCCCGATTTGTCCGTCGTATGCCGCGACCGACGCGGTGTTTATGACGACCCCCCGCTCCCCCCCTTCGTCCGACTCGTTCTCCGAGATTCGAACGGCGGCGAGGCGTATGACGTTGAAAGTCCCGATGAGGTTTATCTCGATGGTCTTCGAGAAGAGGCCGAGGTCGTGGACACCCTTCCTCCCGACGACCTTCGCCGCCGGCCCGATCCCCGCGCAATTCACCACGCCATCGAGGGAGCCGAAAGCTTCGATCGCCGCGTCGAGGGCGGCTTCGACGCTCGCCTCGTCGGAGACGTCGGTGTGGACGAAGCGGGCGGTGGCACCGATCCCCTTCACCGTCTCATCGCCCGCCTCCTCGTTCACATCGGCGAGGACGACGTTCGCCCCGGCTTCGGCGAGGGTCTTCGCGGTCGCCGCGCCGAGGCCGGAGCCGCCGCCCGTTATGAAGAAGGTTTTGTTTTCTATTCGCATGTCCTCTCCCCTTTCCGAAAGGTTTTTCTCCACGCGCATTGTATCGGGATGGATGGGGGTCGTTGCGTGGGTCGCTTCGCGGGTCGCTCCGCTCTGGTTTTTGGTTCTTGGTTTTTGGTTCTTGGCTAAAAACTAAAAACCAAGAACTAAGAACCCCTCAAAGTGACCCGCCGACAAAAAGCCGCGAGAGCCACTATATACTCACCCCATGGCGAAGCGAGGATACACGCGGGACACGATCCGGGGCGGGGCGAGCGACTGGGACGTGTCGCGACCGTTCTCGAGCGCGCTTCGGACGCTCGGGAGCCTCGTGGGGCATCCGGGCCGCTTCTTCGAGGTTCTCCCGAAAGTCCCCGACGTGAGGGCGCCGGGATTGTTTTTGGCTTTCTCCGGCGTCGTTTCGGCGGTGGTGTGGTCTTTGTTCGGCGGGATTTACGCGGCTCTCGCGGGACTCTTTTCTCCGCTCATCGCCTCGCTCATCATCGCTCTTCTTTCGCACCTCGGGACGTGGGGGGGGCGGTATGATTTCGTGGTTACGTGGCGGACGGTGGTTTATCCGGTCGGGTTCTTCGCTCCGCTCGCCGCGGTTCCGATCATTCGGTGGGCGGCGGTTTTTTACGCGGGAGTCGTGCTTCTTTCCTTCGGGCTTGCGACGGTTCGGGAGGTTTCGGTGGCGAGGGCGGTGGTGGTTTCGGCGGCGATCACGGCGATCGTTCTCGCATTTATGTGGGTGGTTTCGGGTCGCTTCGCTCCGGTTTTTGGTTCTTGGTTTTTGGTTCTTGGCTAAAAACTAAGAACGGTCGCTTCTCGACCCGGCGAGGAACATCCTCACCGCCATCGGGCGTATGACGTTCTTCGCGGCGCGGTTCGCCCGCTCCCTCTCCGAGAGGGCCGCGTCCGGGACGAGCGAGGAGGCGGCGAGGATGAGCTTCGGGGCGTCGCCGTTGGCGGTTTCGATCCTCGAGGCGAGCGTGTTCAACGCCGCGCCCGCGAAGAGGACTTTGCTTCGATCCCCCTCCCGATCCTCGGAACCCGCTCCCTCGTCTCCCTCTTCCTCGTCCTCGTCCACGAAGGCGGTGGTTTTGAGGGGGCGTTCTTCTATGAAGAGCGTGAGGACGAAGGCGACGGCGATTATGGGGATTCCGGCGACGAATACGGGGTGCATGGCGTCGGCGAGGCCGCGGGAGAGGGCTTCCGCCGCTGAGGGCGAGAGTCCCTGGAAAGCGGTCGGGTCGAGAAGCGCGGCGATGCCGGAGGCGCCCTCCCCGCCGACGGAATCCGGCACTTCGCGGGCCATGCCGGCGGTGATGATCGCCCCGAATATGGCCGCTCCGAGCGTGGCCCCCGCCGAGCGCGAAAACTGCACGACGGCGGTCGAGACGCCGAGCATCTCCCGCGTCGTCGAGTTTTGGACGATGAGGATGTACGTTTGTAAAACCGCTCCGAGTCCGAGGCCCACGACGACGGAGGCGGTTATGAGGTCGCCCCGCGTCGAGCCGTACCCGAGCTGCGAGAGAAGGAAGTACCCGAACGCCATGACCGCCGTCCCGGCGAGCGTGAACGCTTTGTATTTCCCGGTGCGCGTGATGAGCCGCCCGACGACGGTGCTCACCACGATCATGGACACGGTGAGCGGGATGAGGATGAGGCCGGACTCGGCAATACCGAGGCCGATGACTCCCTGCGCGTAAAGCGGCAAATACAAGATCGCGCCGAACATTCCCATCGAGACGAAGAGGTTCGAGAGGTTCGAGAGGGTAAAGACGGGGCTCTTCCAGAGTTCGAGCGGGATAACCGGCTCCTCGGCGCGACTCTCGCTCCATATGAAGAGGCCGAGCATGATCGCTCCGACACCGTAAAGTCCGAATATTTGCCACGACGCCCACGGAAATTGCACGCCGCCCCACGACGTGGCGAGGAGTATGAGCGTGAGGGAGACGCCGAGGGTGACGAACCCCGCATAATCTATGCTCCGCTCGGTTCGGGTGTGCGGGAGTTTGAAGAACGCGAAGATGAAGATGAGCGCGACGACGCCGATGGGGAGGTTCACGTAAAAGAGCCATCGCCACGAGAAGCTCTCGGCGATCCAGCCCCCGGCGAGAGGCCCGGCTATCGAAGCCAATCCGAAGACTCCGCCCATGTACCCCATATACTTCCCGCGCTCCTGAGGGGAGATGATGTCGCCGATGATTGCCTGCGAGAGCGGGATGATGGCACCCATCCCGACTCCTTGAACGACCCTCGCCGCCACGAGCCACCAGAAACCCTGCGCCGCCCCCGCGAGCGCGCTCCCGAGCATGAAGATGACGAGGCCGCCGATGAAGAACTCGCGGCGACCGTATATGTCCGAGAGCTTCCCGACTATCGGAACGATGACCGCCGAAGTGAGCATCACCGCCGTGAGAACCCAACTGTAAAACTCGATCCCGCCAAGCTCCGCCACAATGACCGGCATCGCCGGAGAAACTATCGTCTGCGACCCCGCCGCCACGAGCATCCCAAGCATGAGCCCGACGAAGATTACGTTCTTCCTTATCGCCACATCCGAGTTCGTCCCGGTACCTCCATATTTCGAATCTGTACGTTAACGTATACAATATACCCGAAGTCGGTTTATTTGTAACGCGCTTGCAACAAAACTCGTGGAAGGCGATCATGGACGCATCGAAGGAACTCTCACAGATCGGGGATGTGGCGGAGAGGCTCGGGGTGAGTCCGCGCACGATCAAATATTACGAGGAGATCGGCCTCGTCGAGCCGGAGGAGCGCACGCCGGGCGGCTTCCGGCTTTACGGCGAGGGGGACGTGGCGCGGCTCACGGGCATCCTCAAAATGAAGGGGATGGGATTCTCGCTCGCGGCGATACGGGAGCTTCTCTCCGCCCGCGACGAGGCTCGGGAGGCGGCGAAGACCGCCGTGCTTTCGACGGCCATCGAGAGGCTTTCGGAGAGGCGGGAGGAAGTCGGGGCGAGGATCTCCGCTCTCGAAGACGATCTCCGGAGCGCGAAGAGTCTCGAACGAGAAATATCCCACGACATCGAGTTTTGCCGGAAGCGGATGGAGGAACTCGAAGCGTAGGAGTGAAGAAGCGGCGAAAGTCGAGTCGGGCGCCGGTGCTTCCGCGCCCTCTTTCACACCCGAACGGCGTGTCCCGTCTCGACGAGTATGGTCGCCACGTCGCGGCCATCGGCTAGTTCGATGTTCGCCACGTAGCGACCGAGGCTCGCGGTGTCCCGCTTCGTGGTGAGGCGGCATTGCGTACCCGGCGGGGCGAGGGCGGCGAGGAAGTCGCGGGCCGCCTTTCCCCGTTCACGCTCCTCTTTCGGGCCGGAGAAGACCTCGGGGGCGTTTATGTCGGCGATGCGAACCATCCGGTACGCATACTCGTCGAGGCCGAGCGAGAGAAGGACGTGAACCGTGTCGCCGTCCACGACGCGCTCGATGGACGCCCGGTACGGGCCGTACGGCACGTCGAGGCTCTCGGGCCACCTTTGGAACTGCGTCGGTTTGCTCATCCCTCGCCACGACCTCCACATCGAAAACCAAAAACTCGAACCACCGCAACTCGAACCACCGCCGCACCTCCGCCGCCGCGCACCCCATTCTTGAGACAAATTACAAATATGTCAAGAAATGCGGGAGTCGGGAGTGCGGTTCGCCTTCGGCTTCCTTTTCGTGGCGATGCGGCTTTCGTGGGGCGGCGCATTCGACGGATGCCGCCGTGCGGGCGAATCCGACGCCATGAGCCGGGTTCGGTGGCCGCCGCGAACACGGTCGCCATGTCTTTCCCGACTCCCAAAGCGAGTGAAGCGATCTCCCGGCTCCGGGTATTTCCGGCCTCCCGGCTCCCGGTGCTTATTCGGGTGGGTCGTCCATCTCACCGACGAATTCGAGGACGATGTGATCGGTCTCGACGAAGCCGAGCGAGCGGTAGAAATCGCGTGCCGCGACGTTCGACGGAACCGTGACGAGTTCGATGAGCGCGGCACCTTTTTCGGCGGCTCTCTGACGGACTTCGACCATGAGGGCTTGGCCCACCCCCGCCCTCCGGCTCTCCTCGGAGACGGCGAGCATCGGTACTTCGGTGACGATGTCGCCGTGGCCGAGATCCGGCTTGACCCAAAAACTCACGGCCCCCACGACGCCCTCGCCGTTCTCCGCCACGAGAACCCCGGCGGCGGGCGCATCGAGAAGCTCCACGAGCCTCGCCCGCACGCTTTCGAGGGCGGGATGCGCGTCCCCGGTAACATTCGCGAGTTCGCACGCGAGGGCGTGGACGCCCTCCGCATCCTCGGCGGAAGCCCCCCGAACATTCACGGTTCCATGACTCGCGGCCCCTTCTTCAGACATGGAGGTAATTTAGCAGAAGGCTCCGGTTTTTTAGGCGTCGGTTTCGCACGAGAGAAAGGGACGAAGGAACGCGCGAACATACATCCCCCGCGTTAAAGTGCTTTCATCCGAAACCTGAAACCGACGACCGAAAGGAGTCAAAAGATGCAAATCCTGTGGGGCCTCGGGGGAATGGCGGCGGTTCTCCTTCTCGCGTTCGCGCTCTCGACGAACCGGAGGGCCATAAAGCCGCGCACCGTATTCGTCGCGCTCGCCATACAGTTCGCCTTCGGATTCATCGTGCTTTATTCGCAGATCGGGCAAAGAGCCCTCGAAGCCGTATCGAGCGTGGTCGGAGCCGTCATAAACTCCTCGTCGGAGGGGATAAGCTTCCTCTTCGGCCCGGTGATCCCCGAGGAAGGCTCCGTCTTCGCTTTCCAGGTTCTTCCGGTCATCATCTTCTTCGCCTCGCTCACGGCGGTTCTTTATCACTGGAACATTTTGCAATGGGTCGTGAGGATCATCGGCGGCGCGTTGCAAAAAGCCCTCGGGACGAGCCGGGCCGAGTCAATGAACGCGACCGCCAATATCTTCGTCGGACAGACCGAAGCTCCTCTCGTCATCCGCCCGTACGTCGCCCGGATGACGCGCTCCGAACTCTTCGCCGTCATGGTCGGAGGACTTTCGACGGTGGCGGGTTCCGTCCTCGTCGGATACTCTCTCCTCGGCGCGCCGCTCGAATACCTCATCGCCGCGAGCTTCATGGCCGCCCCCGGCGCCCTCCTCATGGCGAAGATAGTCATGCCCGAGACGGATACTCCGGTGGAGGACATAGCCGCCGAAGGGACGAACGGCGATGAAAGGGAAACTGAAGGAGACGCGGCTCCGGAGACGGCGTCCCCCGGCCTCACGGGGCATCGGAACGTCATAGACGCGGCCGCGGCGGGGGCTTCGGACGGGCTTCGGCTCGCTTTGAACGTCGGGGCGATGCTCATCGCGTTCATCTCGCTGATCGCGCTCCTCAATTTGATCCTCGGCTCGGCGGGCGGACTCTTCGGCTTCCCCGACCTCACCTTCGAGGCGATCCTCGGATACATATTCGCCCCCGTGATGCTCGCCATCGGAGTCCCGTGGGAGGAGGCTATACGGGCCGGGAGCTTCCTCGGGCAAAAACTCATCCTCAACGAGTTCGTCGCGTTCTCGAACTTCGGCCCGCAAATAGGCGAATTCTCCGACAAAACCGCCGCCATCATCACTTTCGCATTGACGGGCTTCGCCAATTTCAGTTCACTGGCGATACTCCTCGGAGGACTCGGCGGCATCGCGCCCGAGAGGAGGCCGGATATAGCGAGCATGGGCATAAGGGCCGTTCTCGCAGGGACTTTGGCGAACCTCATGAGCGCGACCATAGCGGGGATGTTGATCGGGTAGGCTTCAGGCTTCGGGCATCAGGTTTTACGGCGAAGACTCGCACGACAACGCAACCTCCGCACCGACCCTACGAGCGAGAAACCAAGCACACGTCGCGCTAAAGTGCTTTTCCTGATGCCTGAAACCTGAAACCAACCGACCAAAGGGAGGTTCCATGAAATCCATCGTCATAGTCCTCGACGGACTCGGAGCCGGAGACGCGCCCGACGCCAAAGACTTCGGTGACGAGGGCGCGAACACGCTCGCGAACACCGCCCGCGCCGTCGGCGGCCTCGACGCGCCGAACCTCGGAAAGCTCGGCCTCGGGAACGTCGTCGGGATCGAAGGCGTGGAGAGAACCGAATCCCCGGAAGCGTCCTTCGGCCTCATGGTCGAGAAATCCGCGGCCAAAGCGACCCTCGCCGGACATTGGGAGATGATGGGCCTCGTCCTCGAAGACCCGCTCCCGACGTACCCGGACGGGTTTCCACCGGAACTCGTCGCTCGCTTCGAGCATGAGACGGGACGGAAAGTCATCGGAAACAAGCCCGCTTCGGGGACGGCGGTCATCGAGGAGTACGGGCCGGAGCAGCAAGAAACGGGGGCGTGTATCTTATACACCTCCGCCGACTCGGTGTTCCAACTCGCCGCCCATACCGACACCATCCCACTCGTCGAGCTTTACGAAGCGTGCGAGAAAGCGCATCAAATGCTCATCCAAGAAGGGCAAATCCTCGTCGAGCGGGTCATCGCCCGCCCGTACCACGGCGAGCCGGGAAACTACGAGCGCGAGAACGAGAACCGCCACGACTACGGCATCGAGCCACACGCCGAGACGTACATGGACAAAATAAAGAACGCCGGACACGAAGTCGTCGCGGTCGGGAAAATACGCGACATCTTCGACGGGAAAGGCGTCACGAAGCACCTCCCCGCCCCTCCCGACGACGACGCGAAAGTGGACGCCGTCCTCGAAGCCCTCGAAGAAATGGACTCCGGCCTCATCTTCGCGAACCTCGTGGACTTCGACGCGAAGTACGGTCACCGCCGCGACCCCGAGGGCATGGCCGAAAACATAAAGCGCTTCGACGGCCGCCTCCCGGAAATCCTCGAAAAGCTCACCCTCGACGACCTCCTCATCATCTCCGCCGACCACGGCAACGACCCGACCTTCCGAGGCACCGACCACACGCGGGAAAGGGTTCCGCTCCTCGTCGTGAACGGAGGCGAACCGCGCCCACTCGGTGTCCGTGAGGGTTTCTCGGACATCGGGGCGGCGTCGGCGGCGTGGCTCGGGGTCGAAAAAGACGGACTTCCGGGGGACGACTTCCTCGCGTGATGCGATTTGAAGAAGCACACTTCTTCAAATCGCGCTTTCAGCCGTCAGCGATTGGCCGTCAGCAAAAAACAAAGCGAAGTTCCGGCGGAGTATGCTCCGCCGGAACCTCGCTGCGTGGGCGGGTGGTTCGCCTCCGGCTCCACTTATGACGGACAATTCATGAGACTCCCTTACCGCGGGGGGCCGGGTTTGCGCCCGGCCTCCTCCCCCGATGCTTCCACCTTCACCTCCGAAGAACCGTCGCCAAACTCGACTACGGGCTTCGGCGGCGAATGTCCCGCGATGTCGTGCCTTCCGGCTCCCGGTTCTTCGGACTTCCGTCATTTGGGGAGAGAAGCGCATTCCGGCGGACGCTTCGCGGAAAGCGCGGATTGTGCCGCTTCCCGCGCCGGGTGGCGACTATGATGCTTCGCCCGACTCCCGACTCCCGGCTCCCCGGAGCGAAGCGTCCGAAAGGCTTCGCGCCAGCCCGCGGCTCGCCCGGCCTTCGACGCGGGGCGATGTCGTGACTTTTACGGAGGAGGAGCGGAAGATCTCCACCCCCTTCTCTTTGAGCGTCCGTTCGAGGTATTCGTCTTCGAGGTCGGCTTGCGGGGGGAGGCCGCCTATTTCCCGGTACGCCTCCGCCGTGAGCGAGAGCGACGCCCCGCTGAATTGCCAATGCTCCGGCGCGTCCCCCGGAAGCCCCGAAGCGAGAACCCTCCGGTATCGAGAGCGGCTTTGTTTCTCGTACCAGTCGAGGGCGTTTCGAGAAAGCACGCGCCCTCCGTCTTCGAACTCGATCCTCCCCCCGATCGCCCTCGCCCCACCTTCCGCGAGCGAGATCTGCGACGAGATCCAATCAGAGGCGGCGACCGAATCGGCGTCCGTCGAAGCGATGAGGCCGCCGGAGTTTCCGACTTCCATGAGTCGCTCGCACGCGGCCTCCATCCCGACGCGCCGCGCATGGCCGACCCCGATCCCCGGCCCGTCGAGGAAGCGAAGGCGGAGGTCGGGATGCGCCTTCACCAACTCCCTCGCCCTCTCCTCCGTGCCGTCCGAGCAGCGATCGAGGACGAGAAGGACTTCGTACTTTTCGTGGACGACGTTTTTCTGGCGGGCGAGGGCTTCGAGACAGCGCGCGATGAGGGCTTCCTCGTCCCTCGCCGGGAGAACCACCGATACCTCGAGTGAAGGCTCCGGCGCGGGCAATCTCATCGCGACATCGAAGCCCCGGCCTCGACGAGGTCTTTTCCTCGCTCGTAATCTCCGTCCGCCCCATGCGTGAGCACGCCGACGATGACGCCGCCCCTTCCGTACCACACCGTGAAAGCGCCATCGTCGTACTCCACGAAGCGCGACTCGTCCCATCCGTCGCCCCACGCCCAGTATTTGACCGCCTTCTCGCCGATGGTGAACCAGAAACCGGGCGCGAGGGCGAGCCTCGCCTCCCCTCCGGCGGCGACCGTCCCGGCGATGCGTCCGTGTTCGAGGGCGTCGCCCCAATGCTCGACTCGCAACCGCCTCCCCGCCGATTCATTGTACGCGAAGGCGATGTCCCCGGCGGCGAAGACACCCGGATGGCTCGTCCGCATCGAAGAGTCGGTGGCGACGGCACCGTTCTCCATTTCGAGGCCCGCCTCCTCGGCGAGTTCCACGCGAGGCTCAACCCCCGTGCCGAAGAGAACCGCGTCCGCGAGAATGCCCTCCCCGCCCTCCATGCGAACTTGATAGCCTTCGCCGCCGCGCTCGACGGCTTCGACGTTGGCGGCCATGCGGAGATCCACGCCGTACCCTTCGAGCCACGAAATTATGCGACCGCCGACCTCTTCACCGAGGCGCTCTTTTTGCGGCGCCTCCTCCATGCTCACGACCGAGACCTCCGCGCCGCGCATCGCCAGCGAGGCCGCCGCCTCGCACCCGATGAACCCGCTCCCGACAACGACAGCCCGGCCTCCCTCCCCCATCTTCTCCGCGAGGCGGGTCGAGTCGTTTATGGTTCGCATCACGAGTATCTCCGGGTCGTCGGCGCCCGGCACGGGTATTCGGACGGGTCTCGACCCCGTGGCGAGAACGCACGATTCGTACGTAAATTCCTCGCCGCCTTTCGAACGCACGACGCGCCGTTCGGTATCGAGGACCTCCGCCTCCGTCGAGAGCCGGAGTTCGATCTCGTTCTCGCGGTAAAAATCCTCCCCCTCGATGGGAAGATCACCGAGCGCCGACTCGCCCCGCAAAAACTCTTTCGTGAGAGGCGGACGTTCATACGGAGGGAATTCCTCGGCGGCGAGAATGACCATCTCGCCCTCGCCGCCGGAATCACGGTACGCCCTCGCCGCCGAAAACCCCGCCGGGCCGCCCCCGACTATGACAAGACGCCCGCTCATACGAACTCCGGCCATAAATACCGGGAGTCGGGAGCCGCTCACCTTCGCTCGCTTCGGGGGTCGAGAGTCGGGGTGTTCCCGCCTCGCTCTCCCTCGATACTTCCGGCTTCCCGCCCGACGAACCCTCGCCGAACTCGACCGGAGGCTTCGACGGCGGAGGTTTCGACACCTTCGTTACGACCCCCGGCTCCCGAAGCGTCGCTCCGCGTTCCGCTCCGCGACGCGCCTCCCGGCTCCCCGGAGCGACCATCCCGGGCCTCGAAAAGATCGAGGCGATATTCCGGCTCCATCTCACTCCTTATATGGTCGAGGCGGGTGTTCGAGCGGATGAGGCCATGCACCTCGTCCCCTTGAAGCGGATACGTCATCGTCTCCTTCCGCCAGTGGACGGCGAGGAAAAGGCCACCCGGTTCGAGGGAGTTTTCGAGGATACGGAGCGTGTCAAGCATCGTCTCGCGGTCGAGAAAATAAAGAACCTCCGAGGCGATGATGAGGTCGAAGGTTCCTCCGGGCATTTCTTCGGGGAGCGTGCGACGCTCGACGCGGACGTGAGAGAATTCTTCGAGTCGTTTTCGCGCCGCCGACACGGCTCGTTCGGAGGCGTCCGCGGCGAGGAGTTCGCCGCACCGGGGGGCGAGCATTTCGGTGAAGACCCCGATGGAGCATCCGGCTTCGAGGGCGCGGCGGAATTTTCTCTCGCCGAGGCTTTCGAGGGTGCGGCGGTATTTCTTCCGCTCGTATTCGCTCGTCTCAAAATTCCACGGGTCGGGGGAGGTTTCATAAAGCTCCTCGAAGTATTCGCGGTCGAGTCGTTTTTTCATCGGACCCGCTCCGTGATCGCTTCGCGCCCGGAGCGGGCGAGTTGTGGTTCGAGGCGATGTTGAAGAAGCATGAGCCGGACATCCCGCGCCGCCCGGTCGAGGGGGCCGCCCGCCGCGAAGGGGTGGGAACCCGTGGCTCGCTCGGCCTCGTCCACAATGAGGCGGCACGCGGCGGCGACGGATTGGCGAAGGTGTATGGAAAAGTTCTTCGAGAGCTTCTCCGGCTCGGTGTCGGCGAGGGAAGCGGCCGCCTCGATCCACCGCTCCGTCGAAGCGCGGGCGGCGACCATCGCCCCGGCGGCGAGGGAAACTATGTCGTCGGGCTCGCTTCCGCCAGACTTCGCGGCGAGGATGTCGAGGGCGGAGTCCACGGCGAGGTCGGAGACACCGG
Source organism: Rubrobacter sp. (assembly GCA_013697825.1). GTDB lineage: Bacteria > Actinomycetota > Rubrobacteria > Rubrobacterales > Rubrobacteraceae > JACCWD01. The sequence continues at coordinate 9,982 of JACCWD010000163.1, read as the reverse complement.
CCCACACGACGGCGGTGCGAACTGCGTCGCGGCTGAAATACGGCTCGCGGACAAGCTCGCTCCTCTCCCCGAGGACGGCGAGAACCCTCGCTCCGTGGAACTCGACCCGGTGGCTCTCCGAGGAGCGCATACCCGATCCGGTGAACCACTCCGTGTCGATCTCGACGCCTCCGCCGTGGAGATCCACATATGCCACGTGCGGCGGGCCGCCCCTTCCGTCCTCGCCGCGCACCGCGACGAGCGCGCGGTCGAGTCCCGTCGCGCCCGAGCAGAAAGTCTTCACGCCTTCGAGGGAATCCCCTCCGTCGGCGAGCCTCGCGGACTCCCCTTCGCCGGGGATGGGGTCGGCGCCCCACACCCCGAGGAGGAGCTTCCCCTCGGCGACGGCTTCGAGTTCTCCGGCTCGAAGAGGTTCGGGGGCGAGGAGGGAGACGCGCTCCACCGCGTTGAAATGGCCGTCGAGGATCCTCCCGACCGACCCGTCCGCCTTCGAGACCGCCCGCAAAATCCGCCACTCCTCCGCGAAGGAGGAGCGGCGTCCGCGAGCTTCGATCCGCTCCGGAACCGGCACGGAAAGCATCCCCGCCTCGGCGAGCATACGAAATGGCTCCCTCGGAAAGCCCGGCTCCGCGTCGCGCTCGGCGGCCCCGGCGGAGATCGCCGCGAGCGCGTCCTCGAACGCGATCCTCTCCTTCATCCGTCCGGCGGGGTTCATACCTTCGCCCTCCGAGGTGTTTTCGCGGCGAGCGGCGACGGTTCGCACCCGATCTCGCGGATGCGGGCGGCGAGCGGCGCGACGAGCCTCGCCGACTCCTCGCATCCATCCCTCGTCGCGCCCGGCCCGAGGCCGTCGTGCATGAGGATGGTGTCGCCGGGCGAGAGCGAAGGCCCAACGGAGGCGAGCATCTCTTCGGCGGAGTCGCCCCGCCAGTCGTGGGTGTCCGCATCCCACAGCGAAATTTCGAGTCCGAAATAGTCCGCGACATCCTCCGTCCACGGGGCGAGTATCCCCCACGGCGGGCGCCACAGATGGGGCGAAATGCCGATCTCCTCCAAACTCCGCAAACCTCTCTCCGTGTCCTCTTCGACTTCCTCCCTCGTGAGTTCGGTGTGGCGAATGTGGCGCGAGCAATGGAGGGCGATCTCGTGTCCTTCGCGCATCGTCCGCCGGACTATATCGGGGAAGCGAAGGGCAAGCGGGGCGACGACGAAGAAGGTGGCCTTCGCACCCACGGAACGAAGCTCCGAGAGGATTTTCGGGGTCCACACGGGGTCGGGGCCGTCGTCGAAGGTCGGGGAGATGTGGGGTTTGGCGTTCAGTCTTTCCTCCGAGAGAAGGCTTTGTTCGAGACGCCCCACACGGCTCCGAATACGGCATGGTCGAGGATGGGGAGAAGAACCTTCGAGGTATTCTGGCTCCACGGGGCTTGATGGACGCCGAGGAGCGGGAGCCAACCCGCCCACCCGAGGCCCCATATGAGGACGCCGAGCGAAGCCCCGACGGCGGCCTCGGTCGCATAGTCTTCTTTCTCGCTCCGCAACGCTCCGAACGCCGTCCCGGCCCCGGCCCCGTATCCGAAGTGGGCGCCCAGCGTGAGGAGTCTCTTCGCCGTCGGCGGCCATTCGCTGGCAAATCCGCTCTCGGTGAAACTTTCCACTACCTGCATGGGGGCGGTTTTGTGGACTATGCCCATGCTGCTCAAAGAGCCTCGGAGGGCGGAGAGGACGAGCGTGGCGGGGACACCGCCCGCCGCGCCCTTCGCCGCCCTCGCTATAAATCCGTTTTCCATGCGTGCCTCGCTCCGGTCAGTTTTTCGGTGGCTCGTAGAGTTGTATCTCGTTTCCTTCGGGGTCGCGGAAGGTCGCGACGCGGCCCCATTCGTACTCGGAGACTTCGCCGGGGAACTCGACGCCGCGATCCTTCAGCCCGGCGACGGTTTCGTCGAGGCTCCCCTCGGGCTGGAAGGTGAGGACGGGGCCGCCGTCAGCTCCCGCGCCACGCTTCTCGCGACCGTTCAAGGCGACCCTCATGCCGTCGGCCTCGAACTCCACCCAGTCGCCGTCGTCTTTTACGACAGAGAGTTCGAGCGTCTCCGAATAGAATTTCTTCGCGCGATCCACGTTCGCGACCGGCATCCATACGTTCGCAACTCCGGCTATCATGATCATTCCTTTCGTCGCTCGTTTCCTGCCCGATGTGATACCCGTCCCGGTCATGGCAGTAAACGCGAAGCGAGCGCGAAAGCGGACGCGAAAGCGCCGATTGCATACAAAGGTGCAGTTTGGGGCGAGTGTTCGTCCGGCCGCCCGTGCGACAATCCTTCGTGGAGCGTTACGGCGAGGAGCGGCCCACCGAGCCGGACCGCCTCCACCACGAGCTTTTCATCGAGTGCCGCACCGGAGGTCTCGGGCTTTTACGCGACCTCCATTACCTTTGTCGATCCTGAAAAATAGACAGACGAGGCTACGAACGGTGCTTCCTCGGCGATTTCTCGGCGATCCGGGGTCGAAGTATTGCAACAAACATGTGCTTTTCGGGCCGCTTTTCTTGCAAAATCAAACGATGGAACCACGATCCAGCCTGGACTGCGAGGATCAGGGAGAACTGCGAATGGAGAAGACACGACTTGCGAATCTGGTCGATGGGCGCCACCCTATGGTGAAGCTGGGCTGCGGGGATGAACTTCTCCAAGCTCCTCGCGGCCCTCGGAGCTTTGTTGTCGTTTTTGGCGGCTCGGATTGCCGCCCCTTTCTCGCCTTGTTCACCTCGTGGGGCCATCCCGGCGACTGCCGGGTAGACTTTTTCAGCATCGACTACCTTTACGTCATGGCGAGCGCGTGCGACATCGCGTGGATCATGATCGAGCAGGCCGCCAAAGGAGTCGGGGACGCAGAACTCGACCGTGTCGTGGACGCCTGCGAGCCGGAGACGGGGATCCAAATAAAGTGGCTCAAAACCCGCATGAAACAAGCCGCCCCCCAAGCCCTCATCGTGGCGGACTGACGGATGGCCCCGGAGGATCGCCGCCCGCCCTCGGAGTGTGCGGACTCGCCGGATATCTCCTCGCGCAGACGTTGATATTCCCGGGCCTCGGGCCGACGGCGTACCTCTTCTTCGAATCGCCGGAGAGTGCGAGGTCGAGTCCGAGGAACGCGGTGGTCGGACATTTCGCCGCGATATCCGCCGGGCTTCTCTCGCTCGCGCTCTTCGGAGTCCTCGAAAATCCGAGCGTCCTTCAGGAAGGCGTGACGCTCGCGCGGGTGGGGGGCCGCGACATTCTCAGTCGCGCTGACGGGAGCCGCGCTCATGCTCCTCGACGCGTCCCCGGCGGGCGCGACGGTTCTCATAGTCAGCTTCGGGCTGCTCGACTCCGCCTCGCAAGTGGCCTCATTGGCGGCGGGAGTCCTCCTCGTTACCGTCGCGGAGTGAACGTTAAACCATGCCTTCGGGATACGGGCGCCGATCTGGAAGGCGAGCGAATAGGAACGGCATATCGGCATACGCGCCGGCGCGTCCCACAGGGAAATGCGGAAGCAGCCGCCCTACGCCGGAAGCGACGTATTCGAAAAGAAGTCGAGGACGGGGTTCGTGCCGAGGATGGTGTTCTCGAACTCCTCCTTGTCAATGGTGAGGAGCTTCACGAGCGAGCATCCGCAACATTCCGGCACCGGGTCGAGCGCGACCCCGCGCACCCCCGAGTGTGGCCCATGGAGGAGCGAGAGTATTTCGCCCGCCCCGCTCCGGCGAACCTCCCATCCCTCGCCCGACACGCCGAGGGAGAGGAAAAGCTCCGCCTCCTCCTCGAAGCTGAAAATGGGGAGGTCTTCCTCGCCTTCGAGTTCCACGGTGAGGGCTTCGATGTATCCGCCCCGGTGGGCGGCGATGATCCAGTACGGCCTCCGGGCCGCGCTCCTCTCGCCCCGCGCCTCCACCTTCGCCGCGCTTCCGCCTTCGAATCCTTCGAACATAATCTCCTCCCACCGACCCGAGGGCCGCTGCGAAAACCCCGTTCGGCCTGTGATCCTTCACCTATTCTCCGAACCTGCATTTTAGACGAACCAAAACGAACATGATAGTGCTTTCCCATTTGATCCCGAAGAATGGCCCAAAGTATTTAGCCAAACGCGAAAATGAGCCGAAGAGCCGAGTATATATTCCCCGAAAGCCACGAAAGGCTCCCGATGCCATACGAAAACCGAAGCGAACTCCCCAAAGGAGTCCGAAACAACCTCCCCGCCCACGCGCAGGATATTTACAAAGAAGCCTTCAATTCCGCAGAGGAAGAATACGATGAGGAGAGCCGCGCCCACCGCGTCGCGTGGGGGGCCGTCGAACAGAAATACGAAAAGAACGACGACGGAAAATGGGTCTCGAAAAGTTAAGGGAAGGGCATGAGCGAAAAGGAACCGAAAACCGCCGCCCGACACCTCGACCGAACGGGGGGATGACGTGTTCCAGCGAGACGTGGCGGAGGGCATACACCGCATCGAGGACGCCGGACTCCCGACATCGGGGCCGTCACTCGAAGACGCGCTCGAAAAGCTCGGTCGGGGGTTCTCGGACGTCCCGGCGATCGCCCTCACGCACGCGCACTTCGACCACCTCGGCATCGCCGAGCGGGCGCGGCGCGAACTCGGCGTCCCGGTGTGGGTACACGAAAACGACGCGCCGCTCACGAAGCAGCCCCGGCAATACGTCCACGAACGGGCAAGGCTCTTTTACGTCACGAGGCAGTTTCGGGCCGCCCCGATCGTCGCCTCCCTCCTCGGAAGCCGGGCATGGTGGCCGGAGCCGGTGAAGGAAGTGAAGCGATACACGAACGGAACCCTTCCCGGCCCCGGCTCGCCCGAGGTCGTCTTCACGCCGGGGCATACCCTCGGGCATTGAGCTCTCCACTTCCCGGAGCGCGACTGTGTCATCGCGGGCGAGGCCGTCGTGATGCTCGACCCGTACACGGCGAAGCGGGGGCCGCGCATCGTCGCCCGAGCGGCCACCGCCGACTCCGAACGCGCCCTCGCCTCGCTCGACGCCCTCGCCTGGACGGGGGCGAAAACCGTCCTCACCGGACATGGGGAGCCGTGGACGGCGGGGGCGGAGCGGGCCGCCGAAGAGGCGCGGCGGGCGGGAATATCGTGAGTTGCGAGGAACAACGAGATCCGACGGAGGAAACATCGGCATGAGCGGAAGGTCAACCGAGGCCGTCTTCGTCGAGGGCGGTGGGGCCGATGCGCGTGCCGCGTTTGGCGAACTCGCGAGCCGCTGCGCGATCGCCTCAGGCGGAAGCTCCGGTCAGGCGCGCTTCATCAGAGCCTGATAAGTCTGGTGGAGGTGGTCGGAGAGGGTGACGATGGCGAAGACACCCGCCACGAGCCGGGTCGTCCTCGGGGCGAGAAGGAGGCCGTAGGTAAAGAAGGAGGCCATCCACTGGCCCAGGCAAAAGTGGCACGTGAGGAGTTCTCCGAGGGAGCGTTGAAGACCCTCGCCGCGGGGACTTTCTTGAAAGTTCGTGGTGCTTTCGATCTCGTCGAGGTGCGTGAACGGGGCGCGGATGGGACTCGTCACGCCGTCTTTGGCGATGAGCCAGCTCAATTTGTGGCTCGCGACCCCGAAGAGGACGATGTCCGACAGCTTTATGCCGTTCGGAATCTCACGCCCCGAAGCCTTCGTGATAACGAGGACGGCGGCGAAGAGCAAATTGAAGACCCCCGCCACCGCGGCGTAGGATCTCAGCGGCACGTCTTCCTCGGAGTACTTCTCGAACTTTTCCTTGACTTCTTCGGGAGTATCGCTCAAAGCCTTCCTTTCCAGTTCGTTCTTTACGATTTGTGTACACGCCCCGGACGTGGCCCGTTCGAGTCCGACGGAGCGCGGCCTCCATGCGGCGAGGGAGTCGGCGAGTTCGACGAAGCCGAGGGTTCGCAAGGCTTCTCGCTGTCTCAGAAACCGGGGAGATCCGGGCATAAACCTCGCGCCGGACGGAGAGCCTTTCGGCGAGCGGGGTCTCGAAAGCCCGAGGCCATGCACGAGCGCGACGGGAATCCCGCCGTCTCTTCCACGAAGTCCCGAGGCGCGGGCGTGCATATGGAGCTTGCCGGCCTCCGGCCACACGCTTTTTTGGGTTCGCAGCGGGCATCTCACTCGAACTCAGGGAGAACCTCTCGTTCGTAGAAATCGAAGAAGGGTTTTTGATTCGCCCCGATTTGCTGGACGTACACGTCGTCGTATCCGGCCTCGGCGTATTTACGGATATTCTCGATGTGGCGTTCGGGGGCGTCTCCGCACACGACCGCCGAGGAGATCATGTCCTCCGTGACGAGCGAGGTCGCTTGCTCGAAGTGCCTCGGCGTGGGGAGTTCTTGCGCGAGTTCCCCCGGCAACCCGTCGTTCGCCCACAAACGGTGCGCCGTCCTCCGCGCCTCGCCCTCGTCCTCGCCGAAGCACACCTTCGTCCCGGCGTGGGCGGGCTTGTCGCCGCCGCCGGAGGAGCGGAAGAGGGAGACGAGTTCGGCCTCCGGGGCGACGCCGCAATATCCGTCCCCGATCCTCCCCGCCAGTTTCGTCGCCTTCGGGCCGAATCCCGAGACGAGTATGGGCGGCGGCTCGTCGGGGAGCGTGTAAAGATGGGCGTTCTCGACGAAGTAATGCCTTCCTTCGTGATCCTTCACCCCGCCTTCCCAGAGGAGTCGCATGACCTCGACGGACTCCTCGAGCATTTCGAGTCTCGTGTCCGTGGAGGGCCACGCATCGCCGAAGATATGTTCGTTCAAATTCTCTCCCGAGCCGACGCCGAGGGAGAATTTACCGCCCGTCATAACGGCGCATGTGGCGGCGGCGTGGGCGATTATGGCGGGGTGGATACGCATGGTCGGGCAAGTTACGCCCGTGGTTATGGGGAGCGAGGTCGCCTGCGAGAGGCCGCCGATGGCCGACCACACGAAGGGGCTGTTCCCCTGTTCAGCGAGCCACGGGTGGAAGTGGTCGGAGATCCACAACGCCGAAAACCCGGCGGCCTCCGCCATCTTCGCCTGTTCGATTTGCTCGTTAGGCCCCCATTCCTCGCTCGAAAGGAAGCACCCGACTTTCACCATGATCTCCTCCTTATGGTTTTAAGACGATCTTTATCGCGCCGTCGTTCTTTTTCTGGAAGATGTCGTATCCGTGCGGAGCCTCGGAGAGGGGCATCGTGTGCGTTTTGAAATCCTCGGTTCCGAGAGGGTCGGAGTCGTCGGTGAGGAGCGGCATGATGTCGTCCGTCCACCGTCTCACGTTCGCCTGCCCCATCTTTATCTGAATTTGCATGTCGAAGAGGTCTCCGAGGGGGAACATTTGCACCGGCCCGGCGTACACGCCGGATATGGAGAGCGTCCCTCCGCGCCGGATGGAGGCCATGCACTGGCGGAGCGCGTGCGCTTTGTCCACTTGAATTTTCGTGGCTTGCAAAACGGAGTCCACGAAGGAGCCGCCCGCCTCCATACCGACCGCGTCTATGGAGGCGTCCGCGCCGCGCCCGTCGGTCATGTCCACCACGAGAAGCCCGGCGTCATCCACGACGGAGAAATCCACCGTCTCCACGCCGTATCTCGCGGCCATGCGGAGACGTTCGGGAACCGAGTCCACCCCGATGACGCGAGCGGCCCCTTTTTGGAGCGCGATGCGGCAGCACATCTGCCCGACCGGGCCAAGCCCCCACACCGCGACCGTCCCGCCCTCGGGGACGTCGGCATACGCCACGGCCTGCCAAGCCGTCGGGAGCACGTCGGAGAGATAAAGGAAGCGTTCGTCGGGCGGGCCTTCCGGCACTTTGACGGGGCCGAAGTGGGCTTGCGGGACGCGGAGGTACTCGGCCTGTCCGCCCGGAACCGCTCCGTACACGTGCGTGTATCCGAAGAGGCTCGCGCCCTTCCCGCGCCGACCGAGGAGATTCAAAGTGTTCGCGAGTTTCCCGCGGTCGCGGGTCGTCTCGCACTGCGAGAAGAGCGACTGCTCGCAGAAAAAGCAATGTCCGCACGAGACGTTGAACGGGACGACCACGCGGTCGCCGGACTTTATATGCTCGACCGAACTCCCGACTTCCTCGACGACGCCCATCGGTTCGTGGCCGATGATGTCGCCCTCGCGCATGAGCGTCGAGAGCTTCGAGTAAAGGTGGAGATCCGAGCCGCATATCGCGGTGGAGGTGATGCGGACAATGGCGTCGGTGGGTTCCTTTATCTCCGGGTCGGGGACGTTGTCCACCCGCACGTCTTCTTTTCCGTGCCACACTACGGCCTTCATGGCTCGCTCCTTCCGACTCCGGTCGCGAACTCCCGTATACGCATGCTCCCGCTCGTATGCGGCGAGAGAGGCGGCGTGTCGAGGCCGGCTCCGGCGCGAAGCCCCGACATGAGATCGAGGAGCGCGACGGCGGAGGAATATTCCGGCTCCCATCCGAGGACGTTCCTCGCTTTCGACGTGTCCATGAGGGGGATTTGAAGCGACATGTCGAGCCAGTCGGGCGGGACAGGCTGAAGTCGGAGCCGCCATGCGATGCCCGCCCCGACACGCGCCGCCATCGCCGGGAAGCGGAAGGTTCTCGCGTCCAAAATACGCCCGATCTCCGCCGCGTCGAGGGGAGGCTCGGAGGCGAGATTGAATGCTCCGCGAGCCTCGTCGTTCATTATGGCGAGCCGGAACGCCTCCCCGACATCATATGAGTGGATGACTTGCGAGCGGAGGTTTTCGATGTCCGGGAAGAGGCCGATGAGCTTCGGGTCGGCGAGTATGCCGGGGATGAGCGGCCCTCCGAAGAGGCGGCGTATTCCTTGCGAAGCCTCCTTTTTGAAGACGAGGCCGGGGCGCATGCGGACGAGGCGAATGTCCGGGTTCTCCTTCTCGAAGTGGTCGAGCCTTCTCTCGACCTCGGCTTTTTGGCGGGCATAGTACGAGCCTTCGACTCCATTCGTCGGCCATGTTTCGTCCACGCGGCGGTCTTTCGGGCCAGGCGAGTACGCGCCGATGGAGGAGGCGTAAAGGAGGGTCGGGACGTTCGCGCGGACGGCGTCGCGGGCGGCTCGCATCGTGCCTTCGACGTTCGTGATCCACAGTTTATTGAGGTCTCGTGATGGCTGTACGAGCCACGACGCGAGTACGACCGCGTCCGCCCCCTCGAAATGCGGGGCGAGGTCGTCCTTCGTTACGTCGGCGGAGGCCCATTCGACCTTCGGGAATCGGATGCCGGGAAGGCGGCGGGCGAGGCCGAGGATCGAGTCCACGCCGTTCTCCGTTTCGAGGGAGCGGAGGATGCTCGTGCCGACGTTTCCGGTCGCTCCGGCTACGACGACTTTCATTGCTCGGGCGGGGTGGGGTTTTCGCGGAGGGCGCGGGCGGTGTGGCTTTCGAGGCCGGAGACGACCTCCTCGGCGAGGAGGTGCATATTCGACTGCCCCGGCGGCTTCTTCGACGTGCCGTTCAAAACGAGAGCTTTCATGAAAAGTGCGATACCCGTGTCCGCCGCTCCCATAACCGAAAAACCGCGAACATGGCGCGTGCGGGCGCAAATTGCATAAAAAGGTGTATGGCTTTGCCCCCGAAAAAGACATGCGGCCTTCGCTACGCTGGAAGCGAGCCTCGGATGGGCGCAACCGCTTTCATCCTTCTCCGACGGCTTGGGGACATGGCGGCGAGTATGGAGTCCTCGAAATCTTCTTTGGCGACGGTCATGAGTTTGAGGAGCGGGTCGCCGAAGATCTCGGGTGCGGGGTCGAGGGCGACGCCGTGGACGGAGGAGCATGGGCCGTGGAGGAGGGAGAGAACCTCCCCCGCGCCGCTCCGGCGAACCTCCCATCCCTCGCCGGAGGCGCCGAAGGCGAGGAAAAGTGGAGTGAACCCCTGACACCGGACAACCTCCAAAGTCAACTTCTCCACAGAGAATCGGATGTAGAGTTACATCCAGATCAAGGAGGAGAAGCACTTGGCACGAGGAAGAACCTACACTCGCGAGTT
>JACCWD010000162.1 GCA_013697825.1 Rubrobacter sp. | reverse complement strand
CCCCGGCTCCGCTCCGCCCGTCGAAGAGGCCCATCACGCCCTCGATGACGGAGATGTCCGCGCCTTCGGAGCCATGCTCGAAAAGGGGGGCGGTGAGTCTCTCGCCCGAGAGGAAAGCGTCGAGGTTCCGACCCGGTCGTCCGGTCGCGAGCGCGTGGTACGAGGGGTCTATGAAATCCGGGCCGACCTTGAACGGCGCGACGCTGTCGCCCCGCCCGGAGAAGGCCGCCATGAGGCCGGTGGCGACGGTCGTCTTCCCCGCGCCGGAGTGGGTTCCGGCTACGACGATCCTCGGTATGCCCGTCATGGGCCGCCCTCCCCGGCGAAGACCTCCGGGTGGATGGCCTCGGCTATCTCACGCACACCCTCCACGACGCGGGGGCCGGGGCGGTTTGCGAGATCTTCGTCAATGCGGACGAGCCTCGCCTCCGCGACGGTCGCCAGTCGGTCGTAGGCTCGGGGTTGGTCATCCGTTGTATCGTCGCCCGCGAGATAAAAGTCCGGGGCGTTCTCGATTATCGCCTCCTCGGAGTACGACGGATACGCCTCGCCCGTGTCGGCGGCGATGTTCTCGCCCCCGGCGAGGCGTATCGCGTCGTGGATGAAGCTCCCCGGCCCGACCGTCCGGAGGGGATCCGGCCACACCTCGTAGAAGACCGCTGGCCTCGATTCGTCCGCGACGGCGTCCTCTATCTCGTCGAGTTCGGCGCGGAGGTCGTTTTGGAGGCGGCGGGCATTCTCCGCCTCGCCGACCGATCTTCCGACGAGTCCGATGGAGGATATAGCCTCGTCCACCGTCTCGGGGTTGATGACGACGACCCTCGTTTGTCCGAGGTGTTCGATCTCCTCGGCCTGGTCTTCGGTCGCGGCCTCCGAGGAGACGAAGAGGAGGTCAATTTCCTCTTCGACCACGCGCTCGAAGTTCGGCTCGCGGTATCCGCCGATGATCGTATAATCCTCGACTTCGCGGGGATAATCGTCGGCGGTCGTCACCCCGGCGAGCCGCCCCTCCGCCCCGACGGCGAAGATCGCCTCGGTCGCGCTCGGGGCCATCGAGCCGATCGCCTCGGGCCGCACCGGAACCTCCACCTCGCGCCCGAGATCATCCTCGACGACGATCGGATAGTTTCCCGAAGAGTCCGACGCACCAGCCTCCCCTGCGGAAGTCTCCCCGCACCCCGCCGCCAAAAGCAAAACTACGAACGCGAGAACGAGCCGCCCCGCCCGACCACCCGCGCCGGAAACAGCCGGGAAGCTCCACACCGAACCCCCGCGCCCCTCGAACGAAACACATCGTTCGGCGAAGTGCGTGGCCGGAGGTTCATCGGCGCCACACGAATATTTGGGGGTTTCGGGCATCCTTTCCACATCGGAGACGCCCACGCCCCCACGGAAATCGGCGCGGCGTCGCGCCCAGATCCAATACACCATCGCGGCAGCGGAGTTCATAAAGTTCGAGCCACCCCGCCGACAAAGTTTCGGTCGGCGAACACGCCATTTCCGGCAGGCTTTTTCCCGAAGCCTGAAACCTGATGCCTGAAACCCCCCATCACCACTCGATGCCTTTCTGGCCCTTGTATCCCTCGTCCATCGGGTGCTTTATCTTCCGCACCTCGCTCACGGTGTCGGCGATTTGCATAAGCTCCTCCGGCGCGTCCCGGCCCGTCACGATGACGTGCTGGAAGCCGGGGCGGTTCTTGAGGAACTCGACGACCTCATCGGTATCCACCCAGCCGAACTTCATCGGGTAGGTGAACTCGTCGAGGAGGAGCATGTCGTACGTCTCGCCTGTGATGCGCCTCTTCACTTCCTCCCAGCCCTCTCGGGCGAGGTCGGCGGACTCGGCGATGTCCTTGACGGTCCACGTCCAGCCATCGCCCATCTTGAACCAGTCTATGTTTCCGAGCTTCTCGGCGGCCGCCTGCTCCCCGACGTTCCACTTCCCGCTCTTCACGAACTGGTACACGCCTATTTTGTAGCCTCGCGCCCATCCCCGGAGCATCACCCCGAACGAGGCAGTTGACTTCCCCTTCCCGTGGCCCGTGTTCACCAGCAAAAGCGGCCTCTCGCGCCGCGACCGCTTCCTGAGCCGCTCCTCCCGAGGCTGGCGCGCCTCTCCGGTGTTGGATGCCTCGCTCACGCCACGCTCCTTCCGTCGGATTTCGCCGCCTCGACCACCCCGGCGAGCGAGGTGGACGACATCTCGTCGAGCCGCATGCGCCGCCCCCCGAGGGCCGCCGCCAATTCCTCCGCCAGTCCCAGCCGGGTGTGTCCAGCCTCGGTGTCCACGACGACCGAGGAGACTCCGAGCCTCCGCAGCCTCTCCGCCGAGGCTTTCGGATCCGGGCCGCTGGTCACCCGTCCGTCGGTGAGGAGGACGAGGAGCGAGCGTCGGGCAGGGTCGCGACGTTGCTCGTGGAGGATCGTCCGCGCCGCCTCGTCGAGTCCGGCGGAGAGCGAGGTCCGGCCCCCCGTCGGGAGTTCCGCGAGCCTCGCGGAGGCTTGATCCACGCTCGATGTCGGTGGAAGCAGCGTTGTCGCACCGTCCCCCCGGAACGAGACGAGGGAGATCCGGTCGCGTTTCCGATACGAGTCGGAGAGAAGCTCCATCACCGCCCCCTTCACCACGCCCATCCGCTGGCGAGCCGCCATCGAGCCGCTCGCGTCCACGCAGAAGACGACGAGGTTCCCCTCGCGCCCCTCCCGCACGTTCGCCCGCAAATCGGCGCCGTCCACCAGGCTCCGCCCGTCCACCGAGTCACCTCTGCCCGCCGCTGTCCGGATCGTCGCCGCGAGGGCTATGTCCGTCTCTCCGGCTCTGGCGGGCCGATCCCCCACGGGATGCCCGCGCTCCCCGACGGTTCGGCTCCTCCTTCCGGCGGGGCCACCCGCGCCCCGGCCCTCGGCTTCCATCCGGCTCGCGTCGAAATCGCCGGAGGACGGCGCGAAGCTCCGCTCGCCGGAGCCGTCCGAGGACTCGTCCGGCTCTTTGCTGGATCCGTTCTCGCCGACGGGGTTTCCGACATCTTCGGACTCTCCGCCGGACTCGCTTTCGTCGAAGGGGTCTTCGTTCTCGTCTGGCTTGCCATCGGGTTCGTCGGCGGAAGATCGCCCCTCTTTTTCCGGCCTTTCTCCGCCGTCGGGAGGGTTCGGAGGGTCGTTCTCGGGTTCTTCGGGGAGAGAGGCTTCGATCTCCTCGGGCGTCACGCCCGGCTCGTCGAAGGGGCCGCGCCGCCTCCGGTGGGCGAGGGCGAGCATCGCCGCCCGCTCGACGTCGCCGCGCTCGACTTCGGCGCGCCCCTCCCATGCGGCGACCGTGATCGCCGCCTTCGCCGTCACGATGTCACCCCGCAACCCGTCCACCCCGAGGTTCGCGCACAATGCCGAGACATCTCGCAGTCGTTCGTCGGGAAGCTCCGTGGAAGAGAGTGAAGCGCGAGCCTTCGCCACCCGCGCGGCGACCTCCGCGTCGGCCCCTCGCCAGTCGGCGGCGAAGGACTCCGGGTCGGATTCGTAGCGGAGGCGCCTCCTCACGACCTCGGTTCGCTCCTCGACCTCCATCCCGCCCTCGGCCTCGACGGAGAGGCCGAAGCGGTCGAGGAGCTGCGGTCGAAGCTCCCCTTCTTCCGGGTTCATCGTCCCGACGAGGAGGAACCGGGACGGGTGCGCGACGCCCACCCCCTCCCGCTCGACGTGGTTCACGCCCATCGCGGCGACGTCGAGAAGGAGATCCACGAGGTGATCCGGCAGAAGGTTCACCTCGTCCACATACAAAACGCCCCGGTGCGCCGCGGCGAACAGCCCCGGCTCGAAGGATTTCACCCCCTCCGAGAGGGCTTTCCCTATGTCGAGCGTCCCCGTGAGACGGTCGGTGGACGCCCCGACAGGCAGATCCACGAGCCGCACCGGACGCTCACGGGCGGGCGTATCGTCCGGATGCGGCCCGGCGGGGCAATCCGGGTTCGGGGAGTTTGGGTCGCAGGAATACGGGCATCCGGCGACGACTTTTATGTTCGGCAGCAAGCTCGCGAGGGAGCGCACGGCTGTGGATTTCGCGGTTCCCTTCTCGCCCCGGACGAGGACACCCCCGACCTCCGGCGAGGCCGCGTTGAGGAGAAGTGCGAGCTTCAATTCCTCCTGCCCGACGATGGCGGAGAAGGGATATGGACAGCTCATCGGCCCGCCCCCCATCGTCCGCTGAGAAACCCGAACGCGATCAAGATGCCGGCGAAGAGGAGGATGGAGCGGAACAGCGTACCGGCCACGCCTCCGAGGAATTCCGCGCCGAACGCGCCCACGACGTTCAGGGCAATGAAGGCAATGAGAGCCGGGACGGGGTTCGCGCCGAGCCACGCCGAGAATCCCGTCCAGCGCCCGCTCATGTCGCCTCCTCGAGCATGCCCTCGTTCTCGAGGTAGACGCGCTTGAGGTCGTCGAGGTGTTCGGGGTTTTGCCACAGGCCGCGCTCGGCGGCTTCGAGGAGACGCTCGCTTATCGCCCGGATCGCCCACGGATTCGACTTTTGCATGAACTCGCGCACGGTTTCGTCGAGGACGTATTTCTCGGTGATGTCCCGGTACATCCAGTCCTCGACGACGTTCGTGGTGGCATCGTAGCCGAAGATGTAGTCAACGGTCGCCGACAACTCGAAAGCTCCCTTGTAGCCGTGGCGCGTCATCGCCTCGATCCACTTCGGGTTGGCTACTCGGGATCTGAAGACGCGCCTCGCCTCCTCGGCGAGATCCCTCGTCTTGACCCTCGACGGGTCGGCGGAGTCGCCGATGTAGGATTTCGGGTTTCTTCCGGTGAGGGCGCGGACGGCGGCGATCATGCCCCCGTGGTACTGGAAGTAGTCGTCGGAGTCGAAGAGGTCGTGCTCGCGGTTGTCCACGTTCTTCACGGCGACCTCGGTGCGCCGGAGGTTCGCCTCCATCTCCTTGCGGGCTTCTTTTAAGTCGAGTCCTTTGCCGTACGCGTACCCGCCCCACACGGCGTAGACCTCGGCGAGGTCCCTGTCGTCACGCCAGTTTCGGGCGTCTATGAGGGGAAGCAGCCCCGCGCCGTATGAGCCGGGTTTGGAACCGAAGATACGGGTCGTCGCCTCGCGCGCGGTCGAGCCGGAGGCCGCCTCCTCGTCGGCGTGCTTCTTCACGAAGTTCATGTCGTGGGGTTCATCGAGGGCGGCGACGGTTCGGAAGGCTTCGTCCATGAGGGAGATGAGGTTCGGGAAAGCGTCCCGGAAGAAGCCGCTGATCCTCACGGTCACGTCTATTCGGGGCCGCCCAAGCTCCTCAAGCGGAACGACTTCGAGGCCCGCCACCCGCAGCGACTCCTCGTTCCAGACGGGCCGCATTCCGAGAAGCGCGAGTACCTCGGCGATGTCGTCACCCTGCGTCCGCATCGCCGCCGTCCCCCACACCACGATGCCAACGGTCTCGGGATAACGATCCTCTTCTTCGATGTGCCGCGCCAGCAAGTTCTCCGCGAGGCTCCGCCCGACCTCCCACGAGAGCCGCGACGGAAGGGCTTTGGGATCCACGGAATAGAAATTCCGCCCCGTCGGAAGTACGTTGACAAGTCCGCGCGTTGGAGACCCGGACGGCCCCGCCGGAACGTACCCGCCATTCAAGCCACTGACGAGGTTCGAAAGTTCGTTCGGCGTCCCGAGCAGGCGCGGCACGACCTCTTCGCAGGCGAACCGGAGCGACGACGCGATGCCCGCGTCCGTGAAGCCGAGGGTTTCCTCGCACACAGCCTCGGCGGAACCCGCGTCCCAGCCACGCTTCTCGAATTCGGCGAGGAGGGATTGCGACGCCTCCTCCAACCGGTCGAGGAGGTCGGAGGCGGTGATGTGCGGGCCGGGAAAGCGCCCGACGAGGCTGTGCGGGGCTTCGAGCCTCGCGCCGCCATCCTCGGCGAGGGTCGGTTCGTCGAGATCATAGGCGGAGGCGACGGCGCGCCGCAGGCCCGAAACGTCTCCGGCTCCGAGGCGGAGGATGGCGGCGGTGAGGTGTCGGAGCGGTTCGCCCTCCGGGCTTTCGCCGAGGACGTGGAGTCCGCCCCGGATCGGGAGGTCTTTTATCTCGCAAAGGTACCCGTCCACCTCGCCGATGAAGTCCCCGAACTCGTCTGGCTTCCCGTCCACGCCGAGATCCTTGTCGAGGTCGGCGGACTGCATGCACTCCCAGACTTGCTTCTCGATGGCCGGGAGCTTCGACGGGTCGAGCGTCTCGACTTGATAGTACTCGTCGAGGAGCTGCTCAAGGCGGGCGAGGTCGTCGTAGGTTTCGGCGCGGGTCATCGGCGGGATGAGGTGGTCCACGACCGTCGCGTGCGCCCGCCTCTTCGCCTGAGTCCCCTCGCCGGGGTCGTTGACGACGAACGGATAGAAGAACGGCACGTCGCGTATCGTCGCGTCCGGGGCGCATGACGGCGAGAGTCCGAGCGACTTGCCCGGCAGCCATTCGAGCGTCCCGTGCTTTCCGAGATGGACTATGGCATCCGCGCCGAACTCCTCGATGATCCACCAGTACGCCGCGAGGTAATGGTGCGTCGGCGGCAGCTCCGGGTCGTGGTAGATGGCGATGGGATTCTCACCGAACCCCCGCGGCGGCTGTATGCCGACGAAAATGTTCCCGAAGCGCAGGCCGGCCACCACGATCTCCCCGCCGTCCAAATACAGATAGCCCGGCGGCGGCCCCCATTGGGTCTCGACGCTCTCGCGAAGCTCCTCCGGCAGCCGGGAGAACCACTGGGCGTATTGTTCGGTGTTCACCCGCCCGGTCGCGCCGCGAAGCTGGTTCTCGGTCAGGAACTCGAGGTCGTGGCCCCCGGCGGCTATGAGGGCGTGGATCAGCTCGTCGCCGTCGTCCGGGGCACCGTCAACTTTGTATCCGGCTTCTTCGAGGGAGTCGAGAATGCGGATCGCGCTTCGGGGGGTGTCCAGCCCGACTGCGTTTCCGACGCGCGAGTGCTTGGTCGGGTAGTTCGAGAGCATGACGGCGACGCGCTTCTCTTCGTTCGGAGTCCACCCGAGGTTGGCGAATCGAGCGGCGAGTCCGGCGACTCGGGAAGCGCGTTCGGGGTCGGCTCTGTACACGGTGAGCGGCGCGCCGACGGGGGACTCCTCCCCCACCGTCTCCTTGAACGAGAACGGAACCGAGGCGATCCTCCCGTCGAACTCGGGTATCGCAACTTGCCACGCCGTGTCGAGCGGGGAGAGTCCGGCGTCGGAAGCGATCCACGCCTCGCGCGAGGACGTGGTGCATATCCCCTGCACGATTGGGATTCCAAGCTCCTCGAACGCCGGAACCTCCCATTCCAGCCAGCCCTCCGGGTTCTCGCCGGAGGAGGCGTCCGAGGCGTTCGACCCGCCGCTCGCGAGGACGGTGGTTACGATGCAATCCACCCGGCCTTTCAATAGTTCCAGAGCCGGGACGGAGCCGTCCGGCTCGGCCCTAAGCGAGTAGCAGAAGATGGGCAGCGCGTTCGCCCCGGCGGCCTCTATCTCTCCGGCGAGGGTGTCCACGAAAGCGGTGTTCCCGCCCATCCAATGCGCCCGGTAGAAGACGACCCCGACCGTTGGGAGGGACGGGTCGTGGAGCGCAAGGAGGTCGTCCACCGAAGCTCCGGCGGTGAGGCTCAGATGGTAGACGCCGATGTCCGGGAGTTCGCGGGGCGGCTCGAAGCCATAGCCTTCGACGAGGAGCGTGTCCGCGACGAAGCGGAGGAGGTTCCCGGTGTTCTCGACGCCGCCGTGGCGGAGGTACTCGAAGGCTTCGGCGACGGCCCCGGCGGGGGCGTTGGAGGCGGCGGTCATCTCGGCGTCCGGCTCGGCTTCGCCGCCGAAGGCGAGGAGCGGTATTCCCCGCTGGCGGCACAGAGCGGCAAGCGTGTCGAAACCCTCCGGCCACGCCTTGCGTCCGCCGAGGAGGCGGACTATGGCGGCTCTCGCGCCTCCGAGCAAGCTAGGAATCTCCGCCGCCGGGTCTTCGAGCTTCGCCGGGTTGGCGCAGTGAACCTTCGGGAAGCCGTCTGGGAGGTTCTCCGAGGCTTTCGCGGCGGCGAGGATCTCGGTGTCGGCGGTGGTGAGGAAAAGCAGCGAATCCGCTTTTTGCTGCTCCGCGGTCAGCTTGTCAGCCATCAGATACTCCCCTTTCGCTCGGATGCCGGGAACCTCGGCGGGGCGGGCACGGATACCCCATTCCCAGAAGGCGAGGATGCTTCCCGCGTGGCTCCTTCGCTGTCCGCCGTTCGCTGTCGGCTGACGTTTGGCTGCCGACGGCTATGCGCCGCGTCGCCCTCGATCAGACGCAGCAGCGCGTCCCTGTCGAGGTTGTCGGCGACGAGATCCCCGAGCCTCTCGAAGCGTGCCTCACGGGCGGCGGCGAAGGACTCATCGCCCGTCACCCATCGGAGACCACGCTCGCGGGCGACCATCACGAGTAATTCGCGCCGGAAACCGTCCGACTCGAGGACACCGTGCCACGAGGTTCCGAGGACGTTCCCGGAACGGCATCCCTCCTCGAAGCCGTCGCCGAGGAAGAGCGGTTCGCTGGAGGCTCTGCGTACCCTCCCGTGCCGGATCTCATATCCCGACACCTCCGCCCCCCCGAAGGCCGGGGCTTTGCCGGACGACCGGGCGAGGATCTTCCCCTCCTCGAAGGCCGTCTCTATGGGAAGGAGGCCGAGTCCGGCGATCTCCCGGTCTTCGCTCTCGACCCCGGACTCGTCGGTTATCGTCTCGCCGAGCATCTGGTAGCCGCCGCAGATGCCGAGGGTCGGGAGGCCGCGCCGGGCGCGCTCGGAAACCGCCCGGTTCATCCCGACGGCGCGGAGCCAGGCGAGATCCTCGAGGGTCGCCTTCGTGCCGGGGAGTATGGCGAGGTCGGCGGCGAGGAGGTCGGCGGCGGAGCGAACAAAGCGGACTTCCACCCCCGGCTCGTGGGAGAGCGGATCGAAGTCCGTGAAGTTCGAGATGCGCGGAAGGCGGGCCACCGCGACCCGGATAGTATCCCGGCTGAGGGGCGGCTTCGTCTCGCGGGGCTTGTCGAGCGCGAGTGAATCCTCCCCGTCGAGTTCGAGGCCGGGGGAGAAGGGGATTGTGCCGTAGAACGGGCGTCCAGTGAGGTGTGCCATCTCCTCGAGGCCGGGTTGCAGCACCGCCGAGTCTCCGCGGAACTTGTTGACGATGAAGCCACCGACGAGGCTCCGGTCTTCTTCGGAGAGGAGCATCATCGTGCCGTAGATCGAGGCGAAGAGGCCGCCCCGGTCTATGTCCCCGACGAGGACGGTCGGTACATTCGCGACCCTTGCGAGGCCCATATTGGCGAGGTCGTTCTTTCTCAAGTTTATCTCCGCCGGACTCCCCGCACCCTCGCAGACGACGACATCATAGCGGCTCCGAAGCCCCTCGAACGCTTCGAGGACGACGGGCATGAGGCTCCGCTTCATACTCTGGTAGCTCATCGCCGTCGCGTCGGAGTGGGCCTTGCCCATGACGATTACCTGCGTCCGGTTACTCGCGCTCGCCTTGAGCAGCACCGGGTTCATCGCGGCTTCCGGCTCGACTCCGGCGGCGGCGGCCTGGGCGGCCTGGGCGCGTCCGATCTCCGCGCCTTCGCCGTTTCCGTCCAACGCGACGTATGAGTTGAGGGCCATATTCTGGGCCTTGAATGGCGCGACCTTCACGCCTTCGCGGGAGAGCCAGCGGCACAGCCCGGCGGAGATGACGCTCTTCCCGGCGTCGGAGTGGGTTCCGCAGACGAGCAGCGAGCCTCTCATGCGTCTGCCCGCTTCCTCGCGGCACGCTCTCCGAGCAGCCCGAAGGCGCCTCCGAGTCCGATCCAGAAGACGGCTTGCGTCCCGAGCGAGGATATTCTGAACTCCCAGAGTAGCCCGGCGGGGAACTCGCCCGCGTCGGGGGAGGCCGGGAGCAGCGCGAACGCGGTCGCGACAACGATGGCGCATCCGGCGGCGACTAGTGCCTGCCGCGTCGGTGCGCCCGTCCCGCGCAGGCGCAATGTCTTCGCTGCGGCCCAGCCGGCGATGACGACGGCGAGCGAGAGGCCTATGAGGGCGAAATAGGCGGCGGTGCGGATGCCTATGGTCTCCGGGTCGCCGACCGTTGGGGGGTTCGCGGGGTATTTGAGGAACGGTATGAGGAAGATCGCGAGAAACCCGGCGCCCGCGAGAGACAGGCTTCGGCCCCATTCGGACGCCGCCTGGAGGCGGTCTCGGAAGTAGGCGTATGCGAGGCCGAAGATACCGCCGGATGTCACCCCGAATAGCCCGGTGGCGAAGAAGAGGCCGAGCTTCTGCTCCGCCCGGCTGAAGAGGGCTTGCTCGCCTCCCTCGCCGTGGGAGTGTCGGTGTCCGTCGGAGGCCAACTGTTCGAGTTCTATTGACTGATCTATTGTCGGCTCGCCGAGTACGAAGGCGAATCCGCCTGCGAGGAGTCCGGCGAGCAGGCCCGCGAGTAGTCCGCGGCGCAGCAGCGTGGCTATCACTTTATCGCCTGCGCTCTAGTGGCAGGGGAGGCCGAGGAGGTGTCGGCCGTCGTGGGCGAACTCGTGCAGGTAATCGGTAGCCCCGGCGAGCTGGCCCACGTAGGGGATGAGCAGGTCGCCGCTCGATGACATGATCATGAAGAACGCCAGAAGCAGCATCGTGGCGGCGAGCCAACTCCATACGGGAATGTCCCCAAGCGAGATGCCGCTGCGGGAAATGGTCTTCTCTTCCATTATTCCTCCTCTCCGGGATCCTCGTCCCGGCTGGATGGCCTACGGGCGAAAGTCCAGTCTCCTGACTCCCGGATCGAGGCTTGCCCCCGGCCTTCCCGCTTTCGCAGTGGCCTGCTTTTGAGGTTCGCTCCCCGGTTACAGTGGCGGGACCGTGTCGGCGTTTCACCGACTTCCTGAGCCTTTCGCCCACCGTTCGTTGAGCGACAGGGTAACGCTTGAGGCTTGCGGAGTCAAAGGGGCCGATCCGAATGTATGGAGTGAACCCCTGACACCGGACAACCTCCAAAGTCAACTTCTCCACAGAGAATCGGATGTAGAGTTACATCCAGATCAAGGAGGAGAAGCACTTGGCACGAGGAAGAACCTACACTCGCGAGTT
>JACCWD010000161.1 GCA_013697825.1 Rubrobacter sp. | reverse complement strand
AACTCGCGAGTGTAGGTTCTTCCTCGTGCCAAGTGCTTCTCCTCCTTGATCTGGATGTAACTCTACATCCGATTCTCTGTGGAGAAGTTGACTTTGGAGGTTGTCCGGTGTCAGGGGTTCACTCCATTCGCTTACAACCGGATCACCGACCGCCTTCTCTTCACTGCGAGGAACCTCTCCTTCAAGCGCCACACGGTGAGGGTCGTTGCCACAGATGAGGCGGGCAACGTGGCGATAAGGAGCTGGAGCTTCACCGTCAAAAAGTAGCGATAGAGAGATCTGTGACTCAACCAACGGGCGGGACGCGAGGTTCTACGTTCCGCCCCCTGAAGGAGGAGGGAAGATGATCCAGGCGAGGACAAAGAGGGTAGCGAGGAACAAGGCGTGGGCGTCGGGCTTGTCGATGATGGCGCTCGTGACCGTGTGTCTGCTGCTCGCGGCCAAACCAGCCCACGCCGCGACGTTCGCGGTGGACAGGAGCGACGAGCCGGATCCCACGACGGCCAGCGCGTGCACCGAAGTCGCCAACGACTGCTCGCTGCGCGGGGCGATCATCGCGTCGAACACCGCCACCGGGGCCGACGCCATAACCGTGCCGACGGGAACCTACACCTTGACGAGGGAAGGCGCGAACGAGGACGCCGCCTCCACCGGCGACCTGGACGTAACGGGCGATTTGACCATCACCGGGGCGGGGGCCCGCGTTACGAGCGTGGCTGGCGGGGCTGCGCCGTTCGACGACCGGATCTTCGACAATCGGCCGGGCGCGACCACGACGATGAACGGCCTCACCATAACCGGCGGCAAACCGGCCAACGATCTCGGCGGCGGCATCATAAACCAGGGCGACCTGACGCTCGGTAAGGTGGCCGTCAAGGATAACACCGCCCGCGCTGCCGGAGGCGTCTTCGGTGATAGAGGCACGCTCAACCTCACAGACAGCACCGTCTCCGGCAACTCGGCAGCCAGTGACAACGCTAACGTCGGGGGCGTCCTTCAGTCGGGCGGCACCGCCAACATCACGAACAGCACGATCAGCGGCAACCGGGCGGGCCAGATCAATGGCGGCGTCGCCGCCTCTGGAGCCGCCCTCGTAAACATCGTAAACTCGACCATCGCCTCCAACACGTCCCCCCGACTGGGCGGCGGCATCGTCACCGCGGGGCCTGCCACGCTCGTCACCGTGAAGAACACCATCGTCGCCGCCAACACGCGCGACAACTGCGACACCGCGCAGCTAAGCGGCGGAATCATCTCCTCGCGGGGAAACAACATAAGCAGCGACGCCAGTTGCGGCTTCACCCAGTCCACCGACAAGCAAAACACCAACCCCCGGCTCGGTCCCCTGCAAGACAACGGCGGCCCCACCGACACTCGTGCGCTGCTTTCGGGCAGCTCGGCCATAGACGCCGGAACGAACACCGGCTGCCCCGCCACAGACCAGCGCGGCGTGAGGCGCCCGCAAGGGCCGCGCTGCGACATCGGCGCCTTCGAGCGCCCGAACAGCCCGCCCGTGGCCAGAAACGACTCCTACCGGGGCGCGGAGGACAAGATTCTCAGGGTGCCCGCGCGGGGCGTCCTTCGCAACGACACCGACGCAGACGGCGACCCCTTGAGGGCGACGCTCGTCTCCAGACCCAAAAAAGGCACGTTGAGTTTGAAGCCGAATGGAGCCTTCACGTACAAGCCCGCCAGGAATTTCAACGGGGTCGTCCGCTTCGCCTACCGGGCGGGCGACGGGCGCGGCGGTAGCGACCCCGCCACGGTAACGCTCAGGATCAAGGCGCGTCCGGGATGAAGAAGACCATCTTCGGTGCCATAGGGCCGGTGGGGGCGTTCGGTTTCCTGTTGGCGGCGTTGGCGCTCGCGTGCCTGCTGCTTGCGGCCAGGCCCGCCCGGTTGGCGAGATGGATCGCGCACCAAACGGAGGGTGATGCAACCCATCGTGAAACCCGGCGAGCCGATCGAAATTCCGTCTCGAAGGCGCCGAACCGTAACAAAAGCGTAACGTCGGCCCTCTAGCCTTCGTATCGAGAGAAAGTCAGAGCAAAGGAGGAGAAAGTTATGGCGGACACCACGATCGCGGCGCTCAACGGGTCGGTCGTAGCCGGCTTGCGGACCGACCTGCGAGGCGACCTGATCGAACCTGGAGACGAAGCCTACGAAGAAGCGCGCAAAGTCTACAACGCGATGATAGACAAGCGTCCGCGCCTAATCGCCCGCTGCGCCGACGTGGCGGATGTCATCGCCTGTGTGAACTTCGCCCGCGAGAACAATTTGCCCCTCGCCATTCGAGGCGGCGGACACAACGGAGCCGGCCTCGGAGTGTGCGACGGCGGACTCGTCATAGACCTCTCGAATATGAAGGGTATCCGGGTGGACCCGGCTTCCCGAACCGTCCGCGTCGAGGGCGGGGCGACGTGGGGCGACGTGGACCACGCCACCCACGCCTTCGGCCTCGCCACCCCGAGCGGCATCATCTCCACCACCACCGGCGTCGGCGGTCTCACCCTGGGCGGCGGCCTCGGCCACCTCACGCGCAAGCACGGCCTGACCATAGACAACCTTCTCTCCGTGGACGTGGTCCTCGCCGACGGGAGTTTCACAACCGCCAGCGCCGACGAGAACGAAGACCTCTTCTGGGCGGTGCGCGGCGGCGGAGGGAACTTCGGCGTCGTCACGTCCTTCGAGTTCAAGCTCCACCCTATCCACACCATCATCGGCGGGCCGACGCTGTGGACGCTGGAGCAAGCTCCCGAGGTCATGCGCTGGTACCGCGACTTCATAACGGAAGCGCCGGAAGACCTGGGTGGCTTCTTCGCCTTCCTGACCGTGCCGCCCGGCCCGCCCTTCCCCGAAGAGCTCCACCTGAAAAAGATGTGCGGCATCGTATGGTGTTATACCGGATCCGAAGAAAAGGCCGACGAGGTGTTCGCGCCGGTGCGGGAGTTCGGGCCGCCCGCGCTCCACGGTGTCCACGACATGCCTTATCCCGCGCTCCAAAGTGCCTTCGACGGTCTCTATCCGCCGGGTTTGCAGTGGTACTGGCGCGCCGACTTCGTCGACGAGCTGAGCGACGAAGCGATCGAACGTCATGTCGAGCATGGCTCCGTATTGCCGACGATGCACTCGACCATGCACCTTTATCCCATAGACGGCGCGGCGCACCGGATCGGCAAGGAAGAGACGGCGTTCAGCTACCGGGACGCCCGGTGGGCCGAAGTGATCGTCGGCGTGGATCCGGATCCGGCCAACGCCGGGCTCGTCAAGGACTGGACCGAGGCGTACTGGGAGGCGCTGCATCCATACTCGGCAGGCGGCGCCTACGTGAACTTCATGATGGACGAGGGCCGGGAGCGAGTCCATGCGACCTACCGCGACAACTACGCGCGGCTCGCGGAGGTCAAGAAGAAGTACGACCCGGTCAACCTCTTCCGCGTCAACCAGAATATCAAGCCGTGAGGAGGTGAGAGTCAGAGGAACCGGACCAAAACTCAAATAGTGTGTTTATCCACCGAACCCGAAACAAGGAGGAAAACGACATGACCACCGAACAACCACACGCGCCCGACATAGCCGCCGTCAAGGAGCGCATGCACAAAGTATGGACCTCCGGCGAGTACGCGAGGATCGGCAACCCCCTCGTCATCATCGGCGAGTTGCTGTGCGAGGCAGCCGACCTCCGCTCCGGCGACACCGTCCTCGACGTTGCGACCGGCAGCGGCAACACCGCCATCTCCGCCGCCCGCCGATTCTGCGAGGTCACCGGCATGGACCTCGCCCCCGAGTCCATCGAGCACGCCCGCAAGCGCGCCGAGGCCGAGGGCATGGAGATAACCTTCGACGTCGGCGACGCTGAGGAGATGCCGTATCCCGACGCTTCCTTCGACGCCGTCCTCTCCACGCTCGGGGTGATGTTCTGCCCGAGGCAGGAGAAGGCGGCGGATGAACTCCTCCGGGTGTGCCGCTCCGGAGGGAGGATCGGCCTCGCCAACTGGACCCCCGACGGTTTCATCGGCGACATGTTCCGCACCATCGGCAAGCACGTGCCTCCGCCCCCCGGAATAAAGCCGCCCCCGCTGTGGGGGACCGAGGAGCGGCTCGAGGAGCTTCTCGGCGAGGGAGTCTCCTCGCTGGAGGCGAAGCGGCGGAGCTACGTCTTCCGGTATCCGTCGGCGGAGTACTTCGTCGAGTACTTCCGCGACTACTACGGCCCGACGGTGAGGGCTTTCGCCGCCCTCGATCCCGACGGCAGGGAGGCGCTCGCCAAAGACCTCAAAGACCTTCTCGAAAGCTGGAACACATCCGGCGACGACACTCTCGTCGTCTCCTCCGACTACCTCGAAGCCGTCGCCGTCAGGCGCTGAAAAGAGCCTCGCGCCCGGAGGAGGCATACGGCCATAAGTACCGGGAGTCGGGGGGCGCTCGCTTCGCTCGGGCCGCTTCGGGAGTCGGGATGGTTCTCGACTCCCTTTCCTTCGACACCCTCGCCTCCCCGCTCGACGGGCCCTCGCCGGACTCGACCGGATGCTTTGGCGGCGCGGGTTCCGAATCTTTGTCTTTCCCGACTCACGACCTCATGAAGCGTCGCGCAGCGACGCGGCTCCCGGCTCCCGGAGCGGAGCCGCAGGCAGAGCGACCTCGCGGCTTTGATCGGCCTTTTGCGGGGGAATCCCGGATGACGGGCGGCGAAGGGCGGTATATACTAGCGAACTGATGCTGAGGAGGGCTCCAGACAGGACATCCCAGGAGCGTCGAACCGCGCTCGAGGAGGCGAACCGCGTCCGTTTCGCCCGCGCCGCCGCGAAGCGCGACCTCAAAAGCGGCGACCTCGACGTATACGACCTCCTCATGTACCCCTCCGAGGAACTCAAAGGCGCGAAGGTCGAAGAGATGCTCCTCGCCGTGCGGGGGATGGGAAGGGTGAAAGTCTCACGAATCATGCGCGACGCGAGCATCAGCCGGGCGAAGACCCTCCACGGGCTAACGCACGGGCAAAGGGATCGCCTCATCAAGGTTCTCGGGTGCGAGGAAGCCTGATCGTCGTCTCCGGCCCCTCGGGAGCCGGGAAAGGGACCTTGATCGAAGCCGCCCTCGATGAAGTCCCGAACCTCTCTTTCTCCGTTTCGGCCACGACGCGCAAACCACGCCCCGGCGAAGTGGACGGAAGAGATTATGTATTCCTCTCACGCGAGACTTTCGAAGCGTGGATCGAAGCCGGAAAATTCCTCGAATGGGCCGAGTACTCGGGTAATTTGTACGGAACGCCAGCCGATCAAGCCGACAAGCTCCTCGACGCGGGAAGGAGCGTCATCCTCGACATCGAGCTTCAAGGAGCGCGGCAAGTGCGCGAGAACCGCCCCGACGCGGTGATGGTCTTCGTGAGGGCGCCGTCTTTGGAGGAAACGCAACGTCGTCTCGAAGACCGGGCGACGGAGACGGCAGATGCCATAAGGAGCCGGATGACCGCTGCGAGAACCGCCATCGCGGCGCGAGACGAGTTCGATTTCGAGATAGTCAACGACGACTTGGCGACATCCCGGCCAGCGATGGTAAAACTTGTCGAAGAGATAGTCCGAAACCCCGGCATCCCGATAAGCAGCCAGTAAACATACGCACGCCAATAGGAGGCAACCATGCTCAACGAACTCAAAGTGGACGAGATCCTCGACTCCGGCAAGGTGGACTCGCGTTACGGCCTCGTCCTCGCCAGCGCGAAGCGCGCCCGCCAGATCAACGAATACACCGCGACCCTCGGCCTCAACGAGTCGCTTGGCATCCCGGGGCCGCAAGTCCACACCCGCTCGCAGCACCCACTCAGCATCGCCATCGAGGAGCTTCGCGAAGACAGGCTCAAAGTCGGCTTCCGCGAGCCAGCCGAGGAAGCGGCCGCCGAAGAGGAAACCGCCGCCGAGGCCGCCGCTGGCGACGCAGCCGACGGCTTCATGAACGACTCGCCCGGAACCGCCCCCGAAGCCGCCGAGATCCCGGAAGCCCCGGAGGAGCCTTCCGACGACTCCGATGAAGAAGGCGCCGGAAACGAAGGCGCGGCGTAAAGCGTTTCGCCTCCGGCGAAACGCGCTGTCAGCTATCGGCATTCAGCCGTCAGCTTTTTGGAGGATGGAGAGGCCCGGTGATTGATTCGGCGGCTTGCCTCATGGACTCTCTTTTCGGAGACCGTTTGGGGACGCCGCCGAATTCCGGCGAAGAATTGCGTTCAAGCGGCGCGGCCCTTCGTAGTGGAGAGGTGGCACCTCACGTCTCCACCGGGCGAACATCTCCACTCCGGCAAAGGGGGCGATCGGCTGAATTCCATGCGATACGGAGATCGACGAGCGGCTTCTCCGAGGACGGTGGGGCCGCTTTTTTCTGTCCCCGCCTCCCGCCTCCCGTCTCCCGACTCCCCGGAGCGAAGCGACCTTGATCCCCATCCTCGTCGGCCCGGCCCCCGGCTCTTTGAACGCCCCGGAGATCGCCCGCGAACTCTCCGCCTCCGGCCACGATGTGGAAGTCATATTGAGCGCCGAGGCCCGGCTCTTCGTCGGGACTTCGGCTTTCGCCGGGATCGCCGATGTCGTCGAAGGTCCTTCGCGTGAACCCGAGGCCGTCGTTTTCGCGCCCGCCGAGGCCGGGGTTCTCGCCCGGCTCGCTCATGGTTTGGACGGCTTCGATTTCGGGGGCGCGCCCGTCTTCGTCGCCCCGGACCTCGACGAGGAGACATCGAAACACCCCGCTGTGAAGGAAAACATCGAATTATTGCGAGGGGATGGAATAAAGGTCATCGAAGGCGAGGATTCCGGCATGGCTTCGGCGCGCGAAATCGTGGCGGCAGTTCTCGGGGGTCTGGGCGGGCCGATGGCGGGGATGAAAGTTCTCGTCACGGCGGGCGGGACTCGGGAGCGGATCGACAGCGTGCGGTTCATCGGGAACCGCTCGTCCGGGAGGATGGGGGCCGCTCTCGCTCGGCAGGCGAGTCGGATGGGCGCGAGCGTCGTCCTCATCGCCGCGAACATAAGTGCCCGGGAGCCGGGGGTCGGGTGGGTTCCGGTCGAGGATGTGGAGGAGATGAAGGGGGAGGTCATGGGGAGGGTCGGGAGTTTCGACATCCTCGTCATGGCGGCGGCGGTCTCGGATTTCACGCCGGATTCTCCTGTGGAGGAGAAGATTCGGAGGGGTGGGAGTGAGCGGATGACACTCGAATTGACTTCGACGTCGGACATACTCGGCGCGGTGCGGGGGCAAAACGAAAACCTCTTTATGGTAGGCTTTGCGGCGACGCATGGGGATCCAGTCCCCGACGCCCGCGAGAAACTCCGTAAGAAGGGGGCCGACATCATCGTCGGCAACGACATCTTGCAGGCCGGGATAGGCTTCGACTCCGAGGAGAACGAAGTATGCGTCGTCGGGAGGGATGGAGTGGAGTTCATCCCGCAGGCTTCGAAGGACGAGGTCGCCCGATCTATCCTCGATGCTTTGTTGAAGGAGATGGATAACTTGGACAAGGAGAGGCGATAGACACATGGCCGAGAAGACCGCGGAAACCACCCTCGGAGCGGCAAACGACCCTATGACGAAAACCTCGCACCTTTTCACCTCGGAGTCGGTGACCGAAGGTCACCCCGATAAAATAGCCGACCAAATATCCGACGCCATCCTCGACGCCGCGCTGGCGAAAGATCCGATGAGCCGCGTCGCCTGCGAGACTTTGGTGACGACCGGACTCGTCCTCGTCGCGGGCGAGATGACGACCGAGACGTACGTGGACATCCCGAACCTCGTGCGCGAAAAAGTCGCGAGCATCGGCTATACCCGCGCCAAGTACGGCTTCGACGCGGAGACGTGCGGGGTCATCGTCACCATAGACCCGCAGTCGGCTGACATCGCGCAGGGTGTGGACCACGCCCTCGACTCCGACGAGGCGATCGACGAGATCGGCGCCGGGGATCAAGGCATGATGTTCGGCTACGCCTGCTCGGAGACCGAGGAACTCATGCCCCTCCCGATCACATTGGCCCACTCGCTAACGCGCCGCCTCGCCGAAGTCCGCAAGAACGGCGACCTCGAATACCTCCGCCCGGACGGCAAAAGCCAGGTCACGATCCGCTACGAGGGCGACGTCCCGGTCGGCATAGACAATGTCCTCGTCTCCGCGCAGCACGCCGACGGCGTGGAGAAGCACATAAAGGACGACCTCTTCGAGACGGTCATAAAGCCCGTCATGCCCGAGGATCTCTTCGACGCGAATACCGCGGAGATCCTCGTGAACCCGACCGGGCGCTTCGTCGTCGGCGGGCCGCAAGGCGACGCCGGACTCACCGGACGGAAGATAATCGTTGACACCTACGGCGGCGCGGCCCCGCACGGCGGCGGAGCGTTCTCCGGCAAGGACTCGACGAAGGTTGACCGTTCGGCGTGCTACGCGGCGCGGTGGGTCGCGAAGAACATCGTGGCGGCGGGGCTTGCCGGGAAATGCACCGTCCAGCTCGCGTACGCTATCGGTGTCGCCCATCCGGTGAGCGTCATGGTGGACACCTTCGGGACGGCGAACGTGGACCCCGCGCTCATAAGCCGCCTCGTGAACGAGCATTTCGACCTCCGGCCCGGCGCGATCATCCGCGACCTCGACCTCCGCGAGCCGATTTTCTCGCGCACCGCCGCATACGGCCACTTCGGTCGCAACGAGCCGGGCTTCACGTGGGAAGACACCTCGCGGGCCGACGACCTCCGCCGCGCCGCCGGCGTTTAGCCGCCCCCCGAATTGCCCGAGCGGGAAGACAGTCTGCAAACCCGCGCCGAGAATGGTTCGGCGCGGGTTTGCTTTTTGATCCCGACCCGCTCCCTCCCGCCTTTGAGCTATTCGATCCCGCCGAACCTCCGCCCGAAGGTCGGCTCGCTCGTCGTCGCCCCCCTCTCGGGCCGCCCCCGCCTCGGCATCGTCGTCGAACTCGGGGAAGCGGACGAACGAGCCACCGAAAGCCTCATCACCGTGTCGGATGAGATTTTCCTCACCGCGAACGTCGTCCGGCTGTGTGAGTGGGCCGCCGAACAGTCCGCCGTTTCTCCCGCCGCCGCCCTCCGGGCCGCGCTCCCGCCCGGCATCGAGGCGGATAAATACCGCGTCGTACGCCCCCGGCGCGGATGGAAATGGAGCGAAGGTGAAGTCGTCGAACGCGCCGAACTGAAACGTATCCTTGGCGCGACGGCGATGAACGCCGCCGAAGTCGGGGAGCGCATCGAACTTTCTCCGCGCCTCTCCTCCGTCCGCACGGAGGAATGGGCGTCGGTTCGGAACGGCTCGATCCCGGCCTTTGGAAGAGCATACCGGCAAAGCGAAATGTTCGAAACGCTTCGCGAGGGCGGCGGTGAGATGCCCGTTTCCGACCTCCTATCGAAGTCGGAGGCTTCCCGCGCCACACTCCGCTCGCTGGCGGGGCGGGGCGCAGTGAGGCTCGAAGTCCGGCCCTCGACCTCCATCGTCACGTCGAGCGGGGAATGGCCTTCGGAGGTTCCCCGCGCCATCGAACGGGGTGTTTCGTCCGCGATGGAGCGCGGGTCGTCGTTGTGGCGCATGCCTTCCCGCGACATCCCGGAAGCGGTCGCGGCGATGGGGCGGGCGGTTGTCGGTGCGGGGAAGACGATGCTCGTCCTCGCGCCGGAGATCCGGAAGGTGGACGGCCTCGTTGAGCATATGAGCCGGAGCCTCCCGAAAGGCTCGCGCATCGCCGCGTATCACGGCGAAGCCGGGCGGAATCGGGCCGAAATATGGAGGATGGCGGGCCTCGGGGATGTGGACGTCCTCGTCGGAGCCCGCGCTGCCGCGCTCGTTCCGATGGAGGGACTCGGGGCGATATGCGTCGCCGACGAGCCGAACGAGGCCCACCGAGCCGAGTCCGGTGGCTATGAAGGACTCCCCATTCACGCCCGCGAACTCGCGATGCGCCGCGGCGAGATGGAGGGTGTCCCGGTTCTCTTTCTCTCCCCGACGCCGTCCCTCCGGCTCTTCTCGTCCGTCGGAGGCTCCGAGCTTCCGGCGCGTCGGGCGGAAAGGTGGCCTTCGGTGCGGCTCGTGGACATGCGGGGTTCGGGCGCGGACGTGAGTTCGACCGTCGTCTCCGCGTTCCGCGGGGCGGTGGAGGGTGGTGGGAGGGTCGGGGTCGTCGTGGATCGGCTCGGGTACGCGACCGCCGTCTCGTGCCTCCATTGCGGGAGCGTCCGGAAGTGTCCGAACTGCGACATCCCCTTCTCTTTGCGCGGGAAGGCTTTGACGTGCGCCCGGTGCGGCCATCGGGCGCGCTTCGAGCCGGAATGCCCGGAGTGCGGCTCGAAGCGCGTCTCGCCGACGGGGATGGCCGTCGAGCGCGTCCGGGAGCGGCTTTCCGACCTCCTCGAAGTGGACATCGGGCTTTTGACTGCGAACGAGCGCGAACTCGACGACGCCCGTGTCGTCGTCGGCACGGCGCGCCCCGTTCTCGCGCGCGACTGGGACACCGTCGCCATCCCCGACGCCGACTCCTTCCTGGCGGGAGGGTGGATGGGTTCGGTGGAGCGGGCGTTCCGCGTCTTCCACGGGGCGGCGGAGTCCGCCCGGACGCTCCTCGTCGCGCAGACGAGGAATCCGGAGCATTACGCGCTTCAAGCCGCGCTCCGCGAGGATTACCGGGGGTTCGCCGACGCCGAGCTTTCCCGGCTTCGTCGGCTCGGGTATCCGCCGTATTCGCACCTCGCGTTGCTCACGTTTCATGGGCGGGGGGACGCGGTGCGGCGTGCGGTAAAATCTACGCTCCCGGCTCTCGGCGATGGCATCGAAGCGTCGGAGCCGATACCGGTCCCCGGCTCGAAGTCTTCGCGGTGGCGCGTGGTTTTGAGATCCGGTACGCGCGAGGGTGTGGCGCGGGCCGGGGGCGAGGCCGTCCGGCGGCTGTCGAAGGGCCGAGATTTTGAAGTGGAAGTCGAGATAGACCCCGAGGAGGTATGACATGGCGCTCGATGTGAGGACGTTCGGAGACCCGGTACTCAAATCCCGGGCCGCACCCGTCAAGAACTTCGACGACTCCCTCGAGAAGCTCGTCGAGGAGATGTTTGAGACGATGAGCGAACAAGAAGGAGCCGGCCTCGCCGGAAACCAGGTCGGACGCCTCCAGCGCGTCTTCGTCGCCTCCTTCGAGGAGGAGGACTACGTCTTCGTGAACCCCGTCATCGAGGAGTCGTCGGATGAGAAGGAGACCCTCGCCGAGGGATGCCTCTCGATCCCGAACATCCCCGTGGACATCGAGCGCCCCACGAAAGTCCGCGTAACGGGCTTCGACGCGGAGGGAAACCCGGTCGAAGTGGAAGCGGAGGGACATCTCGCCCGCATTTTCCAGCACGAGATAGACCATCTCGACGGCATCCTCATCCTCGACCGGACCGACCGCGAGAGCCGGAATGCCGCGATGCGCGAGCTTCGCGAGCGCCTCGTCGGTCGGACCCCCGCTTGAAAGTGGCCTTCGCCGGAACCCCGGACTTCGCCGCGACCATCCTCCACGGTCTCCTCGACTCGAAGCATGATGTCGGACTCGTCGTTTCCCAGCCCGACTCCCGGCGGGGCCGGGGCCGCAAAACAATTCCGCCGCCCGTCGCCGAACTCGCCCGCGAAGCGGACATCCCGCTCCTCCAGCCCGAACGGATCTCCGAGGCGACCGACGCGATCTCGGTCCACGACGCCCTCGTCGTTGCCGCGTACGGGCAAATACTCCGCCCCGACACCCTTTACGCGGCACGCCTCGACTCGTGGAACGTCCACGCATCGCTCCTCCCGAAATACCGCGGGGCCGCCCCGATCGAACGCGCCATCATGGACGGCGAAAAAGAGTCCGGCGTCACCATAATGAAGATGGACGAAGGACTCGACACCGGAGACATCGCCCTCCGGAAAACCACCCCCATACCCCCCGACATGAACGCCGGGGAACTCACCGAAGCACTCGCTTCGCTCGGGGCTGAAGCTATGATCGAGGTTTTGGGTTTGCTTGAGGATGCGAAGCTCACCCTCATCAGACAGGACAGTCTTAAAGCAACATATGCTTCTAAAGTTTCGGGTGAGGATCAGGCTTTGGATTTCGGCTCGTCGGCGGGCGAGGTTCATAACGTGGTTCGGGCGCTTTCGCCGAGGATCGGGGCGAGGGCTTACAACGAGGGCTTCGACGGGCCGATCAAAGTTTGGCGCACTCGGGTAGCCGAGGGGCGGGATGCCGAGCTTCGATCGGGGGAGATTTCCGTGGAAAACGGGGGAATTTTCGTTGGTTGCGGGGATGGGGTGGTGGAGGTGCTTGAATTGCAGACGCCGGGGGGGAAGAGGCTTTCGGCGAGGGAGTTTCTTCGGGGGAACGAGATCGGGGGTTCTTTACGTGGGGGCGAATAACTTTTAAAGTATCGTGGTTGGCTGGGTTTGCGTTTGATGTATGTATAGGCGCAAGATGACAGAGGCGGTGCTAAACTGCCGCAAATGCCCGGCAAAAGCTCGTTAGGGGAGGAGCGACATAAGCGGTCCCGAAGTAGCCACCCGCACGCCTGAACCGCAAGTCGAGGCGCAGGGCGTGGACGCAATCGAAGAGATGAGGGTTGTGATCGTCGGCGCAGGCGGCTATGGTCGCCTCGCCCTCGACATCCTCCTCGCGAGCGGCTTCGGCGACCGTGTGATGGGCTTCTACGACGATGCCCACGCCGCGCTTCCGGGGAAGGTCCGCGGCGTCCCCATCCTCGGCGACGTGGCGATGCTCAAAAGCATGCTCTCCATCGAAAGCGCGTACGTCGTCGTCGCGATCACGGACAGCGAGGCCCGTCTCCGCATCGCGAACTCCATTCGGTCTCTCGGCGGACGCTTCTTCACCGCGATACACCCGCTCGCGTACGTGTCCGGCGTCGCCCGCGTCGGGGACGGGTCGGTTCTCGCGGCGGGGGCGGTCGTGCATCCCGACGCGGCGGTCGGGAGCCATAGCTTCCTCGGGCCGGGTTCCGTCGTGGACCGCGACGCGGAGGTCGGCGCGGGGGCGTGGGTCTCCGCCGGGGCGGTCGTGGGTTCCGGGGCGAGGGTCGGGGCGAGGGTGTTCCTCGGCCACAACTCCGGCGTCGGGCGGAAGGCGAGCGTGCCGGGCGGGGCGATGATCGAAGCACTCGAGCACATCGGGCGGAGGGACAGTCCATGAATGCCGGGAGTCTTCTCTCTTCGCTCGCCGCGAGTCGGGAGGTCGCGTCGCTTCGCCCCCTTCGGGAGTCGGGAGTCGGGAAAAGCACGGCTTCCGACCCCGCACCGACATCGCCGCCCTCCGCTCTCGACGAGGGTTCGTCGGGCGCGAAAGAGAAAGCACCGAGGGAGAGCGAGTCGAGAACGTCCCGACTCCCGGCGAGCGAAGCGACTTGTCCCGGAGGGTCATAGGCGATGGAGAGGTTCCGGGGGGAGGCCATCGGCATGGATGTGGATCGGGGGGCCATAAAGGCCGTCCAGATCTCCAAAGCCGCCGACGGTTTCGTCCTCAAACACGTCGGATACCATAAGCTCCCCGAAGGCGCGATTATCGAGGGCGAGGTCGCCGACTCGGAGATGCTCGCGAAGGAGATAAAGGAATTCTGGGATCTCCACTCCTTCCGGGGAAAGTCCGTCGTCCTCGGGGTCGCCGGGAGGAACGTGATCGTCCGCTTCGTGGATTTTCCGCGCCTCAGTCCCGAAGATCTCGCCAGCGCGATGGGCTTCCAGGCCGAGGAACACATCCCGATCCCCCTCGACGACGCCGTCCTCGACCACCTCGTCCTCGGCCCCTCCACCGAAAACCCCGACGAAGACCGCGTCCTCCTCGTCGCCGCCCATAGGGACATGATCTCCGGTTACACGACCGCCGCCCGGTCCGGCGGCCTCCGTCCGGCGGGCATTGACGTGAAAGCCCTCGCCCTCATGCGCTCCGCCCTCCCCGACGCCCTCTTCGACAACGAAGAGACCGTCCTCCTCCTCGACATCGGAACCGAGATATCGAATCTCGTCATCGTCCAAAACCGCATGCCGACCCTCACCCAATTCATCCCCCTCGGCTTCCGCGACTTCTCCCAAGCCGTCGCCGAAGCCGCCAACATCGAAGCCGACGAAGCCGACAGGCAAGCCCTCAACCCGAGGGCGAACATCGGCTCCTTCCTCCACGACGCCGACGAAGACCGCGTTGAATCTTCGAGCGAAGCCGAGACTTTGGCTCTCGACGCATATAAACCGGAAGGTGAAGGTGAGGCCGACGGCGGAGGCTCCGAAGTCGACGATACGCTGGAAATAGACCCGTCCGCCGTCCGGGGCGATGAGGAGGAAATCGAGGAGTCTTCGGAAGCCGCCGACGACGGCGCCGCGGAGTTCGCCGACGATGGCGTCGGGGAG
Organism: Rubrobacter sp.; assembly: GCA_013697825.1. Classification (GTDB taxonomy): domain Bacteria; phylum Actinomycetota; class Rubrobacteria; order Rubrobacterales; family Rubrobacteraceae; genus JACCWD01. The sequence goes on along the minus strand of JACCWD010000161.1, from coordinate 20,775 downwards.
GACGGCTCCGAGGGAACGTCCGACGATGAAGAGGGGGTTCCGGACGGCGCGTCATTTGTCGGCTCCGGAGGCCGTGAGAGCGGCGGCGAAGCGACGGACGACGGAGACGACGTTTCCGGGGCCGGGGAGGATGGCCGCGAAGGGACGGAAGGCGGAGACGGAGTTTCCGACGGCGAGTCGGACACCGAGTCCGGCGAGGGGGCGGGTGGCGGGGATGGCGTATCCGAAGAGGATGGGGGCGTCGGGGAGGATGTCGAGGATGCGGGCGTGGTTGGCGGGGAGGCAAAGACGGAGGAGCTTAGCTGGGATCCCGCGCTCATGTACGATGTTCGGCGGGGGTTGGAGGATGCGGCGGGGAGGCTGGCGGAGGAGGTTCAGCGTTCGGTCGAGTTCCACAACTCGCGTTCGGACGCGCGAGAGGTGGCCCGGATCTTCATCTCCGGCGAGGGCGCGCTCGTTCGCGGCCTCGAAAACTATATCGAGGATCTGCTCGGCGTCGCGACCGAGCGGGCGCGTCCGGCGGCCAAGCTCGCCGCGAACCGCTCCAACGTCTCCGACGAGCAACTCGGCGCGATGGAGGCAGTCCTCGCCATCTCGCTCGGACTCGCCATGGAGGACGAGTGAACGGGGATGCCCTCGAAGAGGCGGCCTTCGCCGAAGCTATATACGCCCGCCCGGCGAGATCGCCGGATGAAGTGGCACGGTCGGGCCGGGGGACGATTCTGTGAGGCGCATAAACCTCCTCCCGCCGGAGGAGCGTCGGAGGGGCCTCTCCCTTCAAGGAGGGCCGTTCGCCATACTCCTCGCGAGCGGCGCGCTCGTGCTCGTCATCATCGCGGTCATCACCATTTTCTGCCTCCTCCGCATATACATGGTCGAGAACCGGGTGGCCGAGCTCGACGAGGAGATAGCGATGCAAAACGCGCGGCTCGCGGAGCTTGCGCCCTTCGCCCAGCTCGAGGACGACATCGCCGCGAAGAGGCCCGTCGCCGACGGCATCGTCCGCACCCGGTTCGCGTGGTCGCAGTTCTTGCGGGGATTGGCGTTCGTCATACCGGAGGCGACTTCGCTGGAGGGGCTCGCCGCGCAGGCGTCGCCCGTGGATGTGGACGCGCCCCTCGACCAGATCCTCGAGCCTCGCGGGGCTGTAACGTTCACCGGGCTTTCCGAGCCGGACTATACGAACATCGCGGACTTCGTGGTGCGGATGAACACGCTCCGCTTTCTCGCCAGCGCGCAGCTCGACCTCGCCGAGCTCGACCGCGATACATACAGCGAACCCGCCCTCGACTTCGAGATTAGCTCCGAGCTCGTCACCGAGGTCGGAGCGAACGGCTCGGAGGCCCGCATCGGCGGCGACGACCCCCCGGCCTCCGCCGCCGAGGAGCAATATCCCACCGAGGGGCAGGTCGGCTCGGCGATCGAAGAGCAATATTCGTCGGGGGGTCAAACCGGAGTGGCGGGGGCGGTGAGTCCATGAACCTCGGCTTCAACTTCAGGGAGATGGACAACCGGAGCATTTTGCTTCTCGGGGGGCTTGTGATCTTCGTGGTCGCGGTTCTCGCTTATCTCCTCCTTCTCGGGCCGCTTCTTTCGCGGCTCGGGGCGAGCGCGGAGGAGCGGGACGCGAAGGAGGCGCAGCTCGTGCAGTTGCGGTCCGACGTCCAGGATCTCGAGCGCGTCCAGCAAAACGCCGGGCCGCTCGGGCAGCAATTACTCGAACTCAACCGCCGCATCCCCGAGCAGCCGGAGATACCGACTTTCCTCGTGCAAATTGAGGAGATCGCCGAAGCCTCCGGGGTGACGCAGCTCCTTGCGGAGCCAGGCACGCCCGGCCCGCCGCCGGGGGGTGGCCCATACTCCATAGTTCCCGTTACAATGACGTTCGAGGGAACCTACGAAAACTTGCAGGATTTCCTCCAGCGGAGCAACGATCTGGCCCGGCTTGTCACGGTGAACAACGTTTCCTACGAGCCGATAGAGCCGGAGGAGGGGGAGGAAGACCTCTCGGAACTCGGCGTCGAGCGATTGCTCCGCGTCGAGATAGAGGCCGAAGTATACTTCCAGCCCGAGGACGGAACCGGGGGCGCGGCCCCGATTTCCCCCGCCCCCGCCGACACGGACACGGACGAGGAAGGCACCACGGTGACGGAAACCACGACAGTCACGGAGGAGTGAGACGATGATCGGTAAACTCGCCGGGCTTTGGCCCGTGAGGCGCGTCACCGTGCTCGCGGTCGGTTTTTGGGAGACCTTCCTCCGCGACAACAAAGTCGTCCCGCCCGTCCTCGCCGTCGCCGCGCTCTTCGTGTTCGCGTGGATCGTGTTCGGCTCCTTCGTCGGCGCCCCCGAAGACGAACCCATCTCCAGCCAAAACGAAGTCGCCCAGTCCGAGGGGGCGGGGGCCGCGCAGCCCACCCCCGAGATCGAGAACCCGAACACCGACTCATACGCCGCGTACCAGTCGAAAGACCCCTTCCGCCAACTCTTCCAAACCGCCGAATCCACGACGCAGCAAGAAGACACAGGCGGAGACGCGGGCGAAGGCGCCGATGCCGACGACCCCGCGGACGACCCCGCCGAAGATACGGACGACCCGATATCGGACGACCCCGGCGACCCGGCGGACGACGGGTTCCAGGATCCCGGCGGCGGCACGTCCACCGGAGCTCCCGGAGGCGGGGCGGCGGACGACCAGTACGAGAACGGTCAGACACCCCGCGAAGACCCCACCGACACGGGGGGCACGGAGGACACGGGATCACAGGCTCCGCAAGCCCCCGCCCCGCAAACCCCCGCGCCTCAAACCCCCGCGCCGCAAGCTCCGCCGGCCGACTCCGGCGACAACCTCTTCGACAGCGGCGGCGACCTCGAAGACCCATATGGAAGGTGAGGAAGCGATAACTTGAATTTCAGCTTTTCGACGGCAGGGGAGTCCCACGGCCCCGGCGAGGTCACCATCGTCCACGGCGTCCCCGCCGGACTCGGTATCCTCGCCGAGGACGTGAACCGCGACCTCGCCCGCCGCCAGCAAGGATACGGACGCGGCGGCAGGCAAAAGATCGAGACCGACGAGATAGAGTTCCTCGGCGGCGTCCGCCACGGATACACCCTCGGCTCGCCCATAGCGATGCTCGTGCGGAACCGGGATTACGCGAGCTGGGAGCATCGCATGAGCCCCGCCCCCGTCGAAGACCCGCCCGAGGCGATCACCCTCCCGAGGCCCGGCCACGCCGACCTCGCCGGGATGCAGAAATACGCCACGGACGACCTCCGGAACATCCTCGAACGCTCGAGCGCCCGCGAGACGACCGCCCGGGTCGCCGCCGGGGGCGTCGCCCGGAAACTCCTCGCCGACTTCGGCATAAAAATAAGCAGCGCGGTGTACCGTATCGGGAAGGCGGCGATGGAGAAGGAGGCCGCCGCCCTCGGCGCGGCGAAGGCCGACTCCTCGGAGGTTCGATGCCCCGACCCGGAGGTCTCCGAGCGGATGAAGGCCGAGATAGACGAGGCCCGGTACGCCCGAGACGCCCTCGGCGGGGAGTTCGTCGTCGTGGCCGAGGGATGCCCGCCCGGACTCGGCTCGTATGTGGACTGGCGCGACAAGCTCGACGCGAAGCTCGCCGCCGCCCTCATGGGCATAAACGCGATGAAGGGCGTCGAGGTCGGGATGGGCTTCGAGGTCGCCAAGCGCCGCTCCAGCGAGGTTCAGGATGAGATCATCCTCGAAGACGGCTCCATCGCCCGCGCCTCGAACCGCCTCGGCGGCCTCGAAGGCGGCATGACGAACGGAGAACCCGTCGTCGTCTCGGCGGCGATGAAGCCCATATCCACGATCTCCAAGCAGCTTCGAACCGTGGATCTCGCAAAGGGTGAAGAAGCGAAGGCGTTCAAGGAGCGGGCCGACTCGTGCGCCGTCCCCGCCGCCGCCGTGATCGGCGAGGCGATGGTCGCCGTCGTCCTCGCGGAGGTCTTCCTCGACAAGTTCGGCTCCGACAACATGACCGACATCCGGGTCTCATACGGGGCGTACATGGATCGCATCTCCCGCATCGGCAAAAGCGGCGGTCATTGAAAAGAGCCGCGCCCCCGACGAACCTGAACGAACGCCCCGAAGGCCGCCCCCGCCCGGACACGGGGCTTTCGGCGCGATCCGGGTTCCGGGAAAGCCCGCCCCGTATATTCGGTCGCCGATCGAAGCATTCCGCCGCCGGAGTGCCGGAACGGGGGAAGCGCGAGGACGGTTTCCGACCTTCGCCGGACACCCGGAATGTGAACGGAGACCGTATGAAGTCGCATACCTCGACCGGACACGATCCCACCGGATACATTTTTTCCGGATACACTGCGGATGGACACCCTCCTTCGGTCGGAAACGCCCCAACCGAACACGCTTCGGTGGAATGCGCTTCGGATGGCCGAGATTCGGACGGATACGACTCGACCGAGCACACCCTGGACGGATGTCCTTCAGATGGATACGCTTCGGTGGAATTCCCGTCGCCCGGACACGCCTCGTACGGACACGCCTCGTACGGACACGCGGGATACGCTCCGACCTTATGGGTTCCGGACGGACGGGCTTCGGTGGGATGCGCCTCGAATGGAAACGCTCCGAATGGAAACGCTCCGGTGGGATGCGCCCCGGCGATCCTCCATCGGGAACTTCGTGTCCGGCTTCGACGCTTCGCGGGGATGTTTCGGTGGAGCGGCTTTCTTCGGGACGCATCGCTTTCGGCGGAGGAAACGCGTCGTCGGACGGACGGCTTGCTGGGTCGTTTCCACGGGCGTTGCCGTCGCGCGAACGAGGCCCGCGCGAATGTTCGTCCGGGACGCTCGCCGGGGCGGGTATGACGGCGATGGGGGAGAAGGGGGTGGTGTCGGGAAGCGGGCGGATGTCGCAAGCCCCCGTGGCCTTCATCGGGTATATGGGGTCGGGGAAGACGACCGTCGGGAGGTCGCTCGCCGACAGGCTCGGACGGCGATTCGTGGATCTCGACGATGAAGTCGAGCGGTCGGCGCGGCGTTCGATACCGGAGATCTTCGCCTCCTCCGGCGAGGGGCATTTCCGCGACCTCGAACATAGAGTCCTTCGCGACACCCTCGAACGAAGCGACGAACCCGTCGTCTCGTGCGGCGGCGGCGTCGTCGTCCGGGCCGAAAACCGCGCCCTCCTTCGAGAATCTCATACCGTCTTCCTCGAAGAAGACCTCGATGTTTTGTTCGCCCGGACTCGCGGAGCGGGGCGGCCCCTCCGCGGCGGGGGCATGGAGGAGTTCGAGAAGAGATACCGCGAGCGACTCCCGCTTTACCGCGATGCCGCCGCGCTCTCCGTCGCCGTCGCCGGACGCAGCCAGGAAGAAGTCGCCGAGGAGGTGGAGCATTGGCTGACCGCGTGAACGTCGGAGCCGGATACCCTGTCATAGTCGGGGAGAAGCTCGATGTCGGCGAAACCGTCTCCGAGGCCGTCGAGCCGGGTTCGTGCGCTATTTTGACGGACTCGAACGCCGGGCCGCTGTTTGCGAGCGGTGTCCGGGCCTCCCTCGAAGACGCCGGATGGAGCGTCGTCGAGACGCTGGAGATCCCGGCTGGCGAAACCTCGAAGAGCCTCGGGGCGTACGCCGACATCCTCCGCGCCCTCGCTCGTGCGAACCTCGCCCGCGACGCGACGCTCTTCGCGCTCGGCGGCGGGGTCGTCGGCGACCTCGGCGGCTTCGTCGCGGCGAGCTATATGCGCGGCATAAGGCTCGTCATGCTCCCGACGAGCCTCCTCGCGATGGTGGACTCCTCCGTCGGCGGGAAGACGGGCGTGGATCTCCCCGAAGGAAAGAACCTCGTCGGCGCCTTCCTCCAACCCGAAATAGTCGCCGCGAACCTCGACTTCCTCGACACGCTGCCGGAGAACGAGACCTCGAACGGCCTCGCCGAAGCCATAAAGATGGGCCTCCTCGCGGGCGGCGAATACCTCACGAACCTCCTCCGCGTCCCCGAAGCCCTCGCCGGAGACCCCGAATCGCTCGAAAAGCTCATAATACACGCGATCCGTTACAAAGCGTCCATCGTCGCGGCCGACGAGCGGGAGGGCGGGGTTCGGGCGATCCTCAACTACGGGCACACCATCGGGCATGCGATCGAGGCGGTGTCGGGGTATGGAACGTCGCACGGGGAGGCTGTCTCGGTCGGGATGTGCGCGTCGGCGCGGCTCGGGAGGAGGAAGCTCGGCGTAGATTTCGTCGAGCTCCACGAGGAGCTCCTCGCGTCCGCGAAGCTCCCGACGAAGGTTCCGCCGGACATCCACCCGGACGGCGTCATCGAGGCGATGGGCCGGGACAAGAAGCGGAGCTCGAAGGACGAGGGGCATAAGTTCGTCCTCCTCGAGGAGCCGGGGAGCCCGAGGTGGGGCGTCGCCGTCTCCGACGCGGAGGTGCGGGAGATATTGGAGGAGGGGCGATGACGAAGATATACGTTCTGAACGGGGTGAACCTCGGCGCGCTCGGAACCCGGAGGCCCGAGGTGTACGGTAGCCGGACATTGAAGGACATCGAGGCGGCGCTCGCGGGCGAGTTCCCCGACGTCGAGTTCGCCTTCCGCCAGACCGATTACGAGGGCGAGATGGTCGAGTGGGTGAGGGAGGCGGGGCGTTCGGCGGATGCCGTCATCATAAACCCCGGCGCGTGGACGCATTATTCGTACGCGATCCACGACGCTCTCGAGGCCACCGAGACGATGAAGGTCGAGATCCATCTCTCGAACATCCACGCTCGGGAGGAGTTTCGGAGGCATTCGGTCGTATCGGCGGCGGTGGACGCGACGGTGGTGGGGATGGGGGAGTTCGGGTATAAAGCTGCGGTGTCGTATGTTCTCGACCGCATGTGAGGCGCCGGGCCGGGCTTCGGGAATATAGGCGATATGTGCGATAATAGCGCGGCGCCGGGCCGGGACGAAGGGGGCCGACGCGATTCCTTTCTGGCGAGGCGCGTCCCGGTTGGCGTATAGAGCGATGAGATTCCATAGGAAAAGGACGGCATGATCTCGACAAACCAGTTCAAGAACGGCAGCGCCATCCGCGTTGACGGCAAGCGGTTCACCATAATGTATTTCCAGCATGTCAAACCCGGGAAAGGCGCGGCCTTCGTCCGAACGAAACTCCGAAATATGGACTCCGGCGCGACCGTCGAAAAGACCTTCCGGGCGGGCGAGAAGGTGGATTCCATACGCACGGAGTCGCGTCCGATGACGTATCTCTATCAAGACGGCGACCTCCACTACTTTATGGACACGGACACGTACGAGCAAACCCCAGTCACGCAGGATGTCATCGGAGACAACGCGGGCTTCATCACCGCGAACGGAACCGTGAGTGTCCTCTCGGCGGACGGCGAGGTCGTGAGCGTCGAGCCTCCGGCCCATGTGGACCTCGAGGTCTCCGAGACGGATCCCGGCTTGAAGGGCGACACGGCGCAGGGCGGCTCGAAGCCCGCGACTTTGGAGACGGGGCTCACGGTCCAGGTTCCTTTGTTCGTGAACGTCGGGGACCGCATCCGGGTGGACACCCGCTCACGCGAATATCTCACGAGGGTTTGAGCTTGAGGCGGAGAAGCGCGAGGAAGCAAGCGTTCCTTTTGCTCTACCAGAGCGACGTTAACGAACGCCAAATGAACGACGCCCTCGACCGATGGAGCGCGTACCGCGGCGACCCCGACGCATACGCCATCCGGCTCGTCCGCGGCGTCGAGCGCGAGCGCGGGGAGCTCGACCGCATACTTTCCGAAGTCTCGGTCGGGTGGCCGGTGCATCGGATGAACGTCGTTGACCGGACCATAATGCGCCTCGCCCTCTTCGAGATGCTCCGCGTCGAGGACGTGCCGTGGGAGGTCGCGATAAACGAGGCGGTCGAGATCGCCACCGGATTCTCCGGGGACGAGTCGCCCTCCTTTGTCGCGGGCGTCCTCCGGGGGGCGCAGTCGCGCTTCGGCGAGAAGGTCGGGCATGGCTGAGAACGCGACGAAAAACGAGATCCGGTGGGAGAGCCACCGCCGCGCCTTCGAGAAATACCTCGAAGGACTCCGCTTCACCGAAGAGCCGGAACTCGAAACGCTCGAAGAAGCGATGCGGTATTCGATGCTCGCCGGGGGAAAGCGCGTCCGCCCGACGTTGTGCATGGAGACGGCGTGGGTTCTCGGGGCGGAGCCGGAGAAGGTTCTTCCGTCGGCGGCGGCCATCGAGCTCATCCACACGTACTCGCTCATCCACGACGACCTCCCGGCGATGGACGACGACGACTTTCGGCGAGGCCGCCCGACGGCGCACAAAAAGTTCGGGGAGGCGATGGCGATCCTCGCCGGGGACGCATTCTTCGGGGAGGCTCTCACCCTCATCACCATCCACCAAAAAGGGAACGATAGCCAAATCCTCGGCGTCGTTCAGGAACTCGCGAGTTCCACCGGGGTGAACGGGATGGTCGGCGGACAAGTCATGGACATCGGCCACACCGGGGTCGGGGGCGACGCCGACCCGAGGACTTTGTCCATGATCCACAAATACAAAACCGGCGCCCTCATAAAATCCTCCGCCCGCATCGGGGCCATCCTCGCCGGAGCGGACGATGAAAGCAAAAACGCCGTCTCCGAATACGCCGCCGAACTCGGGCTTTGTTTCCAAATAGTGGACGACCTTCTCAACGCCACCGCGACGACCGAGGAACTCGGAAAGAGCGCCGGAAGCGACGCGGAACTCGGGAAGGCGACCTTCGTCGGCGTGTACGGCCTCGAAGGCGCGAGGCGCGAAGCCGACGAGTCGGTGGAACGCGCCCTCTCCGCGCTCGCCAAAGTGGACGGCGACACGTCGGGCCTCCGCGACCTCGCGCTCTTCGTCCGGCACCGGGGAAGCTAAACTTTCATGCGTGAGATCGCGAGATCGCTCCGTACCCGGCTTCGCCGCCTTCGGCTCCGCTTCGCGGGGTCGATATTTTCGATTTCACGGCGGAGCGAAGCTCCGATCCACCCACCCGGCTTCGGCGCCGAGTCCGGCTCGGAGAACCGAAAAACCCGGTCGTGAAGGCGAAACCACAAAGGCTCGACGCGCTCCTTGTCGAGCGCGGCCTCGCCGGGAACCGAAGCCGGGCGCAAGCCATGATCATGGCCGGAAGCGTCCGCGTGAGCGGCGAGGTCGTCACGAAGTCCGGCACCCGCCTCCCCCCGAGCGACGAACTCGACCTCTCCGTCGAAACGCCGGAGAGATTCGTTTCCCGAGCCGGAGAGAAGCTCGAAGCCGCCCTCGAAGAATTCTCCGTCTCCGTCGAAGGCCGACTTTGCGTGGACGCCGGAGCCTCGACGGGCGGCTTCACCGACGCGCTCCTCGACCGGGGCGCGTCGCGGGTCGTCGCGGTGGACGTCGGGTACGGGCAACTCGACTGGAAAGTGCGAAACGACGAGCGAGTCGAAGTCATGGAACGTACGAACGTCCGCCACCTCTCCGGCGGCGACCTTCCTTTTCCGCCCGACCTCCTCGTCGCCGACCTCTCGTTCATCTCGCTCAAAGTCGCGCTCGGGGGGCTTCTCTCGACGACGCCGTCGCTCACGGAGGCCGTCGTCCTCGTGAAGCCGCAATTCGAGGCCGGGAGGGAGCATGTCGGGCGCGGCGGGGTCGTGAAGGACGAGGCGGTTCACGAGGCGGTGATCCTCGCCGTCTCGAAGTCGCTTTCCGAACATGGTTTCGGCGCGGCGGATGTGATGCGCTCCCCGGTCGCGGGGAGGAAATCCGGGAACCGGGAGTACGTCATGCGCCTCCTTCGCGGCATCGAGGCGAGTCTCGATGAGTCGAAAATACGGGGGGTCGTCCGTGGCGAAGGATAGTTTCGAGGTGCGGCGGGCGTGTATTTTTGTGAGTCCGAAGGTCGGCGAGGGGTATGTGAAGCGTATGGTCGCCGCGCTCGAGAGGCATGGGGTCGAGGTCGCGGAGGTTCGGGTGAACGGGGAGCCGGACGGGGATTCGGGGGCGGATGTCGTTTTCGTGCTCGGCGGGGACGGGACGATGCTTCGGGCTTCGAGGATGTATCCGGGGAAGGTGCTTCTCGGGGTGAACTTCGGGCGGGTCGGGTTCATGAGCGGCATGCAGCCGGAGGAGATGGAGGCCGGGGTCGAGAAGGTCGTTGTCGGCGGCGGGCTTCACGTTCAGGAATATCGGAAGCTCGACGTTCGCATCGGCGACGGCGAGTGGCGCACTGCGGCGAACGAGGCCGCGATGCTCAAAAAAGAGACCCATCACATCATCTCCGTCGAGCTTTCCATCGGCGGCGAGGAATTATTCGATTTCCGGTGCGACGGGTTCATCGCGGCGACGCCGCTCGGCTCGACGGCGTACTCGCTTTCGGTCGGAGGGCCGATCGTCGCCGGGGACGCCGGGTGTTATGTGCTCGTGCCGATCGCGCCGCACGCCCTCGTGAGCCGCCCTTTGGTGCTTGGCGAGGATCAAATAACGAGGCTCACGCTCGCCGAGAGGGAGGCGGTGCTTTCGCTCGACGGCGGGGACACGGTGGGTCTCCGCTCGGGCGACGTCGTGGAAATAAGGCTCTCGGAAGAAAGCGTTAAAATAGGCCGGACCGACGAATGGACGTGGTGGCGAGCGGTGCGGAGGACGTTCCTTTAGCCATCGGTGAGGGATTTTTATACGTGTGTGATTTTCGACGACAACGAGGGGCGGGGCTGTGATCACCGAACTCTCCGTCGAGAACATCGCCCTCATAGAATCTGCGACCCTCCACCTCGAACCGGGCTTGAATGCGATCACGGGCGAGACGGGCGCCGGAAAGACCCTCCTTGCGACCTCCCTCCAACTTCTCCTCGGCGGTCGCGCCCGCTCCGAGACCGTCCGTTCCGGCTCGAAAAGGGCCACCGTCGAAGGCTCTTTCATAATCCCCGAGGAGAGCCGCGACGAGATACTCGCGGAAGCCCTCGGGGATTTGGCTGAGGAAGTCGAAGCGGAGGACGGGGAGATCGTGCTCCGAAGAACCGTGACCGAGGAGGGGCGCTCTCGTTGCTACGTCGGCGGCGTCGCCGTCCCGGTGAAAGCCCTCGCCTCGCTCGGCGAACACCTCGTCTCGTACCACAGCCAGCGCGAGCAAGCCCGCCTCACCGAACCGAACGAACAACTCGCGATCCTCGACGACTTCCTCGACGAGAAAGCCCTCGCGGCGAAGACGGAACTCGCCGAACTGTGGCGCTCCCTCCAAAAAGACCGCCGCGAACTCGACGAGATGAAGACTTCCTCCGAAGCTCGTCTCCGAGAGGTGGATTTCCTCCGCTATCAAGTCGAAGAGATCGAAGCCTCCGGGTTCTCCGCCGAAGAGTTCGACGAACTCCACCGCGAACGAGACCGCCTCCGAAACGTCACCGACCTCCTCGAATCGGTGGCCTCGGCGTCGTCCGCGCTCTCGCCGGAGGAAGGCTCGGGCGCGATGGAGGCGGCGGCGAGCGCGGCCTCCGAACTCGAAGGCGCGTCCCGGTTCGACGAAAGCCTCTCGCCGCTCCTCGAACGCCTGAACGGAGCGTCGGCGGAACTCGAAGATATTTTGTATGAGCTTCGGGCGTACCTCGACGACCTCGAAGCCGACCCCGGACGGCTCGAAACCGTCGAGGATCGCATCGCCGACCTCCGCGATTTGCAGCGAAAATACGGCGAAGACATCGAGGCGTATTTGACGGATGCTCGGACTCGCCTCGCACGCATCGAAAATCTCGACGAGGCGACGGCGGAGATCGAACGTCGTATCTCCGAGGGGGAAAAGAGGCTCGGGGAGCTTTCGGCGACGCTCACGAAAGGTCGAGAAGAGGCTTCGGTGAAGCTCGCCGGGAAGGTGAGGGCGAACCTCGCGGATCTCAACCTCGGGAAGACGGTTTTCAAGGCGGAGCTTGTCGAGGCGGAGGCGGGGCCGATGGGGGCGGAGCGGGTGGAGTTCGTGATACAGCCGAACCCCGGCGAGCCGGAATTGCCGGTGCGGCGGTATGCGTCGGGTGGGGAATTGTCGAGGATCATGCTCGCTTTGCGGCTTTCGCAAGAACGCATCGAGCCGGGGGCGACGTACATTTTCGACGAGGTGGACGCGGGGATCGGGGGGGAGACGGCGACGGCGGTGGGGGCTAAGCTCCGGCGGCTCGGGGAGAAGAATCAGGTTTTGACGATCACGCACCTTCCGCAAATCGCTTCGGAGTCGGGGGCGCACATCGTGGTGGCGAAAGAGGAGGATTCGGGGCGGACGATCACGCGCGTCGAGACGGTCGAGGGCGAGGAGCGGAAGCGCGAACTCGCCCGGATGCTCTCGGGCCGGGTGGACGATGCTTCGCTCGCACACGCTTCGGAGCTTCTTGTCGGGGGCGGAAAGTGAAAGAGAACGGGTTTATCGAGAACGGCGGGCCGGGTGGGGATTTCCGGCTCTCGGGTCGGGCGGTTGTCGGGAAGAAGACGAAGGAGCTTGTCCCTCGCCTCGACGGGAAGTGCATACCCATCGTTGACCATGAGAACCTCGACCGGGTTACGGCGGAGACGCTCGTGGAGTCCGGGGTGGGGGCGGTGGTGAACGCGGCGGGTTCGGCGACGGGGATGTATCCGAACCTCGGGCCGTTCATTCTCGCTCGGGCGGGCGTATATATCCTCGACGGGGTCGGGAGGAAAGTTTTCGAGCTCATCGGGGACGGGGATGAGATCGAGCTCCGGGGGGACGGGCTTTTCAAGGGCGGCGAACTCATCGCGGTCGGGGAGCATTTGGACGAGGAGACGGCGGAGCGGCGGCTGCGGGAGAGCCGGGAGGTCGTCGGGGACGCATTGGAGAGCTTCGCGCAAAACACGGTGGAGTACATGCGGATCGAGAAGGGGCTTCTCTATTCGACGCTCGATGTGCCGGAGGGTCTTTCGCGGGAGATCCGCGGGCGGCAGGTTCTCGTGGTGGTGCGGGGGTACGACTATCGCCAGGATCTCGCGGCGCTCGGCCCGTACCTCCGCGGGATGAAGCCGTTCGTCATCTCGGTGGACGGCGGCGCGGACGCCGTGATCGAGGCGGGATGGAGGACGGATCTCCTCTTCGGCGACATGGACTCGGTCTCCGAGCACGGCCTCCATTCGTCGAGGCACGTCCTCGTCCACGCATACCCGAATGGGAACGCCCCCGGCATGGAGCGCGTCCGGAGGGCCAGGATAAAAGGCGCGAACACCCTCCCCGCGCCCGGCCTCTCCGAAGACATCGCCATCCTCATCGCCGAGCAATGCGGGGCGGAGCTAATCGTCGCCGTCGGAACGCACGTCGGGCTTGTGGAGTTCCTCGACAAAGGGAGGAAAGGGGCATCCTCCACGTTCCTCACGCGGCTCAAGGTGGGGGCGAAGCTCGTGGACGCGAAGGGAGTGTCGAAGCTGTATCCGGGGCATGTTTCCCCGGCGATGCTCGTCGCGCTCGTGGCGGCGGGGCTTATCGCGGTGTCGGCGGTCGTGTATTCTTCCGAGCAGATAGCGGACATCTTCAATTTGCTCGCGATACGACTTCGACTTTTGCTTGGCATATAAACCACGAAGGGGAGATGGCCGAAATTTCCGGGATATTCCGACACGCGCGCTTCGCCTTCGACTCCGCTCGCCGGGAGTCGGGAGCCGTTCGCGTCGCGTTCCGCTCCGCTCGTTTTGGGAGCCGTTCGCTTTCGCCCGCTTCGGGGGCCGGGGTGTTCTCGAATCCCCGCCCGACAAACTCCCGCCGGACTCGAACGGGCCTTCGGCGGGCATGGGTTTCGATGCCGCGCTTTCCCCGACCCCCGACCATTCGCCCCGCAAACTCCCGCCGTCCTCGAACCGAGCCTCGACGGAGGCTCCGCGTCTTCGACGCCTTTACGGCGCGTTGCGGAGGCGCGGCGGGCTTCGCCTCCGCAAAAATCGCGGAAACTTCGCCCCCATGCCCCTTCCGAACCCCGACTCTCGAAGCGGGCGGCGCGGAACGCGACGCGATGCGACCTCCCGACTCCCGAAATCCCCGAAAGCATGCCGCTCCACGAAGGTTCGCCTCCCGGCGGAGCCTCGGAAACCCGGACGGGGAGCAAAATGCCTGACCTTCGGTACCATCTCATCTCGCTCATCTCGGTGTTCCTCGCGCTCGCGATCGGGATATTGCTCGGGGTGGCGGTGGCGGACGAGGGGGTCGTGAGCGAGAAGCTGGAGGCGGAGATCACGGGCATACAGGAAAGGCTCGACGACCAGCGGGTCGAGATCGAGGCTCGGGACAGCCAGATAGCGAGCCTTCAGGAAAGAACCGCCGCCGACGAGAACGTCGAGGGGGCGATGGCGGAGACGATGATCTCCGACCGCCTCATCGGCTTCGAGGTCGCCCTCGTCTCCGGCCCCTTCGCCGACCCGGAGACGGTCGAGGGGGTCGCGGACGCGCTCGCGACCGCCGGGGCGGATGTCGCGTTCGCCGAGACCCTCGAAGTGCCGTCCTCCGCCGCCGAGGTGACGAGCGGCGTCGAGGCGACGACCCCGATCCAGGGCGACTATGCATCCGTCGCCCTCTCCGTCCTCGAAGCGACGGATGACACGATGCCGCCGCAGGCCGTCGTCTTCGTCGGGGGCGGGGGGCTTCCGCCGGAGGCTCCATCGGGAACTCTCGACGCGCTCAACGAGGCGCAGGCGGAGATGTTCGAGGTTTGGGAGGACGCGGGTTTGCGGATAGTCGCCGCCGAGGCGTCGGACGCGGGGCGCTCGGAGGTCGAGCTGTTCCAGAGCGCGGGCCTCGCCTCCGTTGACAACGCCGACACCGGGGCCGGGAGGGCGGCGATCATACAACTCCTCGCCACCGACGACGACGGATCGTACGGAACCAAAGACACCGCCTCCGAACTCTTCCCGCCCCCGCCGGAATAAAGCGGTTTTCGGCGAAGGGCGAAGACCGCGCACGCCGCCCCGCTTCGCTCCCACAGCGAGTCGCGGGATGGTCGGCCCTTCGCCGAGCCAGGCTTCAGGAAATGCTTCCCTGCCGAGCCGCCCCCCCGCCGTTCGCGTCGAGGGGTGCCTCTCTCATTTCGAGAGCGCGATCTATATGGCGCCGAGTTGCCGGAGGCTCGGCCTCGCCGTCGAACGGCGCATCGCAACCGCTCGCCAACCTTGTAAACTTGCCCCGTGAAATTGTCCGTCACAGCCGTGATCCCCGCCCGAAACGAAGCCGCGACCCTCGCTGAAACCATCGATGCCGTGCGAGGAATTTCTGGGATTTCCCGCATCGTCGTCGTGGACAACGGAAGCACGGATAATACGGCGAGCATCGCCGACGAGATGGGTGCCGATGTGATCCACGCCTCGAACAAGCACGGGAAAGGCGGAGCCCTCCTCGCCGGAATCTCGCGTGCGCGCAGCTTTTCCCCGGAAGCCGTCCTTCTCGCCGACGGGGATCTCGGCTCGTCGTCGTCGGGCCTCGATGCGCTTTTATCCGCCCTCAGCGGGGAGTCTCCCGCCGTCATCGCCGCCTTCCCGAAGAGCGTCGCCTCGGGCGGCGGCTTCGGAATGGTCAAAAACTTCGCCCGCCGCTCCATCCGCCGCCAGACCGGGTTCACGCCGATCGAGCCTCTCTCCGGCCAGCGCGCCCTTCTCGCCTCCGCACTCGACGCGCTCCCCGGCATCGCCCCCGGCTTCGGCTCGGAGGTCGGGATGACCCTCGACCTCCTCGAAGCGGGGATAAAGCCCGTCGAGATCCCGATAAGCCTCTCCCACCGCCCGACCGGGAGATCGCTCTCCGGATTCGCACACCGCGCCCGGCAAGGGCTCGATATAGTGAAAGCCCTTCGCGGAGAACGCTTGAAATGGTGAAGGACACGAGATCGCCGCGTATTAGCCTCGCGCCGGAAAACGCGGCTTCCGTACTCGCTCCACCTCGCGCGGCGGGCCGCTCCGAACGTCGAGCCGCCGAGCCGAGCCGCAATGACGCCTTCCACCACGTCGTCCCTCACCGCATCGGAGACCGCGCCGCGAGTTTCGGCGGCTTCGTCGTGGCCTCCCCCGGTTCGATGTCGAAAACGGTGGCGCCGGAAACGGCGGCGAGAAGCGCGGCGACGACGCGCGCGGCGAATGCCCGGCGAGGTGCGCCGTGATCTCTGCGACCCTCTTTCTCCTCGGCTTCGCCACGACCATCCTCGCGTTCGAGGCGGCGAAGAGCTTCCTCCCCGAACGCCCGAACTTCGCCGGAAAGCTCATCCCGACCGCCGCCGGAGTGTGTTTTTTACCCATAATACTCGTGACGATCACGCTCGGGTCGGGGAGCCTCGTCGGGGTTTGGTGGGACGGGACTTTGCTCGCCGGGTACGTTCTTCTCGCGGTTCTCGTGGGTTTCTATGACGACGTTCGCGGGAGCGGGGAGGCTCGGGGTTTCAAAGGGCATCTCGGCTCGCTCGTCGGGGGCCGGATGACCACGGGAATGGTGAAGATCATCGCCCTCACCCTCGGCGCGCTCTTCGTCGGGCGGTACTTTTACGGATACAGCTTCGAGGCGCTTTACGCGGCGTTCGTCCTCGCCGGGTGCGCGAACCTCGGAAACCTCTTCGACGTGCGTCCGGGGCGGGCGGTGAAGTTCGTCGGCCTTCCGGCGGCGGCGATGCTCCTCGTCGCGCCGGGGTGGTCGGTTTTGGCGATGGTCGGGGTTTTCGGGGGGGTATTGTCGTTGTTTTATTTCGATCTCAAAGCGCGTATGATGCTCGGTGATGCGGGAGCGGTCGGAGTCGGGTCTTTGCTCGGCTGCCTCGTTGCGGCGACCGGGCCGTCAGTCGCGTGGTGGGCCGCGGGGGCGGCGGTCTTCGCCCTCACCCTCGTCGCCGAGTTCTCTTCGATATCCAGAGTTATAGAGGAGGTTGGTATTTTGCGTTGGTTCGATAATTTGGGGCGCGGCGCATGAACGGCGAGACGAAATACATCTTTGTGACGGGCGGCGTCGTTTCGTCCATCGGCAAAGGGACGAGCGCCGCCGCCCTCGCGATGCTCCTCAAAAGCCGGGGGTTCAAGGTCGTCCTCCAGAAATTCGACCCGTACATAAACGTCGACCCCGGAACCATGAACCCGTACCAGCACGGCGAAGTCTTCGTCACCGACGACGGCGCCGAGACCGACCTCGACCTCGGCCACTACGAGAGGTTTTTGGACGAGAACCTCGGCAAGCTCTCGAACGTGACGACGGGTTCGGTTTACTGGGAGGTCATTAGCCGCGAGAGGCGGGGCGACTATCTCGGCGCGACCGTTCAAGTCATCCCGCACATAACCAACGAGATAAAGAACCGCATCGGCCGCCTCGGGAAAGACAAAGACATCGTCATCACCGAGATCGGCGGCACGGTCGGCGACATCGAAAGCCTCCCGTTTTTGGAGGCGATCCGGCAATTCCGAAACGATGTCGGGCGGAAGAATGTTTTGTATATGCACGTCTCGTATGTGCCGTACATCGACGCGGCGGGGGAACTCAAAACGAAGCCGACGCAGCATTCGACGCAGCGTTTGCGTGAGATCGGCATCTCGGCGGACGTTCTCCTTTGCCGCGCCGACCGACCCATAGCCGAGGACATCCGGAAGAAGATCGCGCTCTTCGGCGACGCGGATCTCGACTCGGTGATCCCCGCCGAGGATGTCGAGACGCTTTACGACATCCCGCTCCACCTCCACGACGCGGGCCTCGACGAGCTCGTCCTCGACAAGCTCGGCCTCGCCGCCCCGCCCGCCCGCCTCGAAGAGTGGCGCGACCTCGTCGGCCGCCTGAAATCCGCCGAGGAGACGGTGAAGGTGGCGGTGATCGGGAAGTACATAAAACTCCGCGACGCATATCTCTCGGTCGTCGAAGCCCTCGAACACGCGGGCGGTGCCCACAACGTGAACGTCGAACTCGACTGGGTGGACTCCGAGCAGCTCGACACCCCCGAAAACGTCGCCGAACGCCTCGACTCCGCCGACGGCATGGTCGTCTTCGGCGGCTTCGGGGAACGAGGCGTCGAAGGAATGGTCGGCGCGGCGAGGTATGCGCGAGAGAGCGGGAAGCCGTATCTCGGGCTTTGCCTCGGGATGCAAATCGCCGTCGTCGAATACGCCCGCAACGTCGCCGGACTCGAGATGGCGAACTCGACGGAATTCGACGAGGAGACCCCGCATCCCGTCGTCGGCATCATGCCGGATCAAGTCGGCGTGGATCTCGGTGGGACGATGCGACTCGGCTCGTGGCCGTGCAAACTCGAACCCGGAACCCTCGCCTTCGAGGTATATGAAACCGACCTCGTCCACGAACGCCACCGCCACCGCTACGAGGTGAACAACGATTACCGCGAAGTCCTCGAAGAAGCGGGCATGACGTTCTCCGGCACCTCCCCCGACGGGAAACTGGTCGAGATCTCCGAGCTTCGAAACCACCCGTTCTTCATCGGCAGCCAGTTCCACCCGGAATTCAAGAGCCGTCCCCTCCGCCCGCATCCCCTCTTCGACGGCTTCGTCGGAGCATGCGCCGAAGAGGGAAGCAAAGAGAGAAGCGGAGAGCGCGTCCCCGCCGAACCCGCGAGCGAACGGCCCTCGAACTGACCCCCGCCGGAACCAAAAAGAGAATCGCCCAAACCACCCTCGCCCTCATCCCCGACATCCCGGCGGGAACCATCCTCACCCGCGCCGCCGGAGCCACCCGCGTGGAGGCGACTCTCACCCGAAAAGACGGAAGGATCACACCCGGCCCGGACGAAATGACCGAGGAAAACAATGGCCGATCTCGGGAGCATCCGCCAGATTTCCACATAATACCCCGAACGATGCTCGAATTCTTCGATGGGGGGGCGAGGGCGAATATCTCTCAGCGAGAGGGAGAGGCGGGGGAGCTTATAGTCGAGGGTGAGGTCATGGCCCTCGACCGCGAGTGCATGGGAAGCGCGGTCGAGGCGGTGATGCGCCGCATATCCGAGGCCGCCGCGCTACTCGACGCGGTTCTCGAAATCAAGGTCGTGCGCGGGGCGGATCCGAAGTCGGCGGACGAGGAGGCGGTCGCGGAGATGCACCGCGAGCTTTCGGAGGCCGGGTTTCCGGTACGTATGGATGTTCTTTGGCGACCCCCTTCCGGCGGAGACGTGTGGGTGGGTTGTTGCGGGGAAGACGGCGAATACGCGGAGTCATTTCGGAACTTCATCGAGGCGCGTTCGGCATGGAGGGTAGTGTGATGCTTTCGCTTCGACTTCGCTCCCCGGAGCGATTGAAGGGGGCGACCGAATGACGGCCATACGCAGCGCCGAGGTGCTTTCGGTGGAAGGCGAGGGGAGCCGGACGGAGCTCCGGATCATGGACGGCCCTCTCGCCGGGGAGGAGCATCCCGGAATTTTCTACCCCGAACTCGGCGCGCCGCCGGAAGTCGGCGGCGTCGTGCTCGCGAACACCGTCGGTGTCGAGATGCGCCTCGGAACCGGAGGTGTGGCGTTCATTTTGCCGGGCGGGGGCGGCGACGCGCCGGAGAACGACGGGCATTTCGTGAAGCTCCCGTATACGCCCGTCCAGTTTCCCGCGGCTTCCCCGGCGAGCGGGGCGGAGAGCCTCGCCGGAGTTCCGGTCGTCGTGCTTCCGCTCCATTCGCACCTTCCGGTCGCGTGCGCGGCGGCGGCGAACGTGCGTCCGGGGCGCCGGGTTGCTTTCGTGTGGCGCGAAGGGGGGGCGCTTCCGGTTTCCTTCTCGCGCTCGGTTTCGGAACTCGAAGAGAAGAACCTTCTCCATGTAGTCGTGTCCTCCGGGAATTGCTTCGGGGGGGATATCGAGACGGTGAACGAGTATTCGGCGCTCCTTTCGGCGGCGGACTCCGGCGTGGATCTCATCCTCGCGGGGATCGGGCCGGGCGTCGCCGGGACGGGTGTCCGGTACGCACACGGCGGGATGTCGGCGGCCTCGTCGTTGAACGCGGCGGCTTCCCTCGGCGCGGAGCCGATCCTCGCCCCGCGCATCTCATTCGCCGATGGGCGGGAGAGGCATTTCGGACTTTCGCACCACACCCGCTCCGTCCTCGAAGCCGCGCTCGCCGGATGCCGCGTCGCCATCCCGGAAGGCGCGGACGTTTCTCTCGACGGCCTCCCCGAGCGCCACGAATACGTCCCGGTCGCCTTCGGTGCGGGTGGATTGGAAGATGACTTCAGGTTAACCTTCGAGAGTATGGGACGGAGATACACCGACGACGAATGCTTCTTCGACGCGGCGGCCGCCGCCGTGTGGCTCGCCCTCGGGGAGGACGCCGAAAGCGGCACCGGAGGCGGAGATTCCGGATGAGGATCGGGGTCGTCAGGGAAGTTTCGCCGGATGAGAGCCGGGTCTCCCTCACGCCCCACGCCGTAAACGAACTCACCCGCGCCGGACACCGCGTGACGGTCGAGGCCGGGGCCGGGGCGGAGTCGAGCCTCTCCGACGACGCATACCGCGAGGCCGGGGCCGTCGTCGCCGACGAAGCCGCCGAGGTATACGAGAGCTCCGAGCTTATGGTGAAGGTTTACGGGCCGACGCCGGAGGAGTGCGTGTATCTCAAGGAAAGCTCCATCCTCCTCTCTTTCCTCTCGTTGCCCATAAACAAGGCCATGATGCGCTCTCTCCTCGACTCGCGGTGCGTCGCGTTCGCCTCCGAGTCCATAAAGGACGGGAATGGTCGGCTCCCCGTTCTCACGCCGATGAGCGAGATCGCCGGCCGTCTCGTGCCGCAGATCGGGGCGCATTATCTGCAAAAACAATCCGGCGGGCGGGGCATCCTCCTCGGCGGGGCGGTCGGGGTGAGGC
>JACCWD010000140.1 GCA_013697825.1 Rubrobacter sp. | reverse complement strand
TCATGCAGATGGACATCAAATTCGCCGAGCGGTATCTCAACGAAGGCTTCTCCGGTGGCGAGAAGAAGCGGAACGAGATCCTCCAAATGCTCATGCTCGACCCGAAGCTCGCCATAATGGACGAGACCGACTCGGGCTTGGATATTGACGCGCTCCAGGTTGTCGCCAAAGGTGTCAACGAGCTTAAAGGGCCGGAGTTCTCGGCGGTCATCATCACGCATTATCAGCGGATATTGCGGTACATCGAGCCGGATCACGTCCACGTCATGCTCGACGGGCGGATCGTAACCTCCGGCGGCAAGGATCTTGCAAACCAGCTCGAAGAAAAAGGCTATGACTGGGTGCGCCAGGAATTCGGCGCCGGAGCCACGAGCTAACTCAAGGAGGAACGCATGCCCGAAGACAAGACGATTCAGGAACTCGGGCTAGACGAGTACAAGTACGGGTTCAGCGACCCGGAGGAGTACTTCTTCAAGACCCCGAGAAAAGGTATCGACCCGGAGATAGTCGCCATGATCTCCAAGCACAAGAACGAACCCGAGTGGATGCTCGAATACCGCCTCAAAGCACTCGCATCCTTCCTCGACAAGCCCGTCCCGACATGGGGCGGCGACCTCTCGGACATGGACTTCGACGACATCTATTACTACATCCGCCCGATGGAGAACCAGGGCCGTAGCTGGGACGACGTCCCGGAGGACATAAAGAACACCTTCGAGAAACTCGGCATCCCGCAGGCCGAGCGCGAGTCGCTCGCCGGAGTCGGCGCTCAGTACGAGTCCGAGGTCGTATACCACTCGCTGAAGAAGGAGTGGGATGATGCCGGTGTCGTCTTCATGGACATGGACTCCGGCCTTCGCGAGCATGAGGACATCGTCAAGGAGTATTTCGGGACGATCATCCCTTATGACGACAACAAATTCTCCGCGCTCAACTCGGCGGTGTGGTCGGGCGGCTCGTTCGTGTACGTCCCGCCGGGCGTGCATATTGACATCCCGCTCCAAGCGTACTTCCGCATAAACGCCGAGAACATGGGACAGTTCGAGCGGACGCTCATCATCGCCGACGAGGGTTCTTCGGTTCATTACATCGAGGGATGCACCGCCCCGACGTACTCCTCGAACTCGCTCCACTCGGCGGTCGTGGAACTCATCGCGAAGCCGAACGCGAGGATCCGGTACTCGACCATCCAAAACTGGTCGCACAACACGTACAACCTCGTCACGAAGCGGGCCGTCGCCGAGAAGAACGCCACCGTCGAGTGGGTTGACGGAAACCTCGGCTCGAAGCTCACGATGAAGTACCCTGCCGTTTATTTGACGGGCGAAGGCGCGAGGGGCGAAATCCTCTCGGTCGCTTATGCCGGGGACGGGCAGCATCAGGATGCGGGCGGCAAGGTCGTCCACGCCGCTCCGAATACCTCGTCGCTCATCACCTCGAAGTCCATCTCGAAGGGGACCGGACGCTCGACTTATCGCGGGCTTCTCAAGGTTCACGAGGGCGCGGTCGGGTCGAAGAGCCGGGTCGAGTGCGACGCGCTTCTCCTTGACGAAGAGGCGCGGACGGACACGTATCCGTACATCGAGATCGAGGAGAAGAAGGTCAATACCGAGCACGAGGCGACTGTCTCGAAGGTCGGCGAGGATCAGCTTTTCTACCTCATGAGCCGCGGTATGAGCGAGGAGGACGCCATCGCGATGGTCGTCAACGGCTTCATCGAGCCGATAGCGAAGGAGCTTCCACTCGAGTACGCCATCGAGTTGAATAGGCTCATCCAGCTCGAGATGGAAGGCTCGGTCGGCTAGGTTCGACCACGCATCATTGAGCAGCGACTTTATCGGGGCGGCCTCTTTTCCAGAGTCCGTCCCTTTTTCTGACATCGAAGGAAGGCAATATATGAACGCGAACGGCATACCGGAAGTTCTTAAAAGCAAAGGTGCGAGCATGGAGGCGGTGAAGGCACTCTCCTCGTTCAAGGACGAACCTTCGTGGCTTACGGAGAAGCGACTTTCCGCGTGGAAAGCGTTCGAGGCGATGCCGATGCCCACCCTGCGCGACGAGCCGTGGAAGTACACCGACATCTCGGACTTCTCCTTCGACGACTACGTGCCGTACACCCCCTCCCCGAGCGTCGCGAGCGAGAGCGAGCTTCCGCAAGCCGTGCAAACTCTCATTGAGGAAGGCGAGGAAAACTCCGCCCTCATCGTTCAGCATAATTCCGAGACGACGTTCTCGCGCGTTGACGAGGAACTCGCGGACAAGGGCGTCATCCTCACCGACCTCCACACCGCCCTCCGCGAACACGGAGACCTCGTCAAAGACAAGCTCTTCGGACTCGTGCCGGAAGACTATGACAAGTTCGCCGCTCTCTCGGCGGCGGCGTTCTCGGGCGGGTCTTTCCTTTATGTGCCGAAGGGCGTCGAGGTCGAGGTGCCGATACAGAGTTATAGATGGATGGATGTCGCCGGCTCCATCTCCCCCCGCACCCTCGTCGTCGTCGAGGAGGACGCGAACGTCACGTACATTGACGAGTACGCCTCGGTCGGCGGCGAGGAACTCGCACTTTCGAACTGCGCGGTGGAATTGTATGTGGCGGAGGGCGCGAACCTCCGTTACGTTTCGCTCCAGAATTGGGCGCGGAACGTCCTCCATTTCAACACCATCCGCAGCGAGGCCGGGAAAGACGCGACCATAAACAGCCTCGTTGTCTCCTTCGGGGCGGAGCTTTCGAGGACGAACGTGGAGGCCGGACTGTCGGCTCCCGGAAGCGATTCGGAGATGCTCGGGCTGTATTTCGCGGATGAGGATCAATTGGTGGATCACCATACTTTGCAAGACCATCTCGCCCCAAACGCCCACTCCGACCTTTTGTATAAAGGCGCGCTCCGCGACGAGTCTCTCGCCGTGTTCTCCGGCCTCATCCGGGTCGAGCCGGGGGCGCAGAAAACGGACGCTTATCAGACGAACCGGAACATCATCCTCGGAACGGACGACGCATACGCCGTGAGCCTTCCGCGCCTCGAGATACTCGCCGACGACGTGAAATGCTCGCACGGCTCGACGACCGGACAAGTAGATGAGACGGAGCTTTTCTATCTCATGAGCCGGGGGATTCCGCGCCGCGAGGCCGAGAAGCTCGTCGTGTTCGGGTTCTTCGGGGACATCACGACGAGGGTTCCGCTCGAAGGTTTGCGCGAGAAACTGAACAGGGCCATCGAAGGCAAAATAGGCATCGGCTTCGACAAGAAGAGCGTCGCGTAAGAAGATGCCCGAGTTCCACAAGATAGCGTCCGCCGACGAACTCGCTCCCGGTGAGATAAAGCAGTTCACCGTCGAGGAACGTCCCGTCGCGCTGTGCAACGTCTCCGGCGAGTTCCACGCCTTCGAGGACATATGCACCCATCAGTTCGCCCACCTCTCCGAGGGCGAGTTCGACGGCGAGCGGGTGAAATGCCCGCTTCACGGAGCAGCCTTCGACGTGACGACGGGCGAGGCGAAAAGCCTTCCCGCAGTCAAGCCCGTCCCGAAGCACGAAATCAAAGTCGAGGGCGGCAACGTATACGTCGCCCTCAATCCGCAGCGAGTGAAGACCGCGAAGAGGAGAAGGAGAGGATAGACAAGATGGATGGTTTGACGTTCGAGCATGACAGCCGAAACACCGACCCGAACCAGAGCGGGCATCGTCGGGCGAGGTTCCGGCAGGGTTGGCTCAAGGCGGTCGAGGGTGACGTTTACGGGGATGCGGCACTCAAAGAATTGAAATGGGACAACCTCGGACACCGTCTCGGCAAAATATTCGGAGGGACTTCCGAGGAGATGATCGAGGCTCAGTACGATTGGCGCGTCCGTCAGCAAAAGAACGCCAAACGCTGACGAAACCCGGTCGTGGGAGGCACTATGTACGACGTGAAGGAAATCCGCGACGACTTCCCCATCCTCTCCCGAGAGGTGAACGGAAAGCCGCTCGTCTATTTGGATAACGCCGCGACTTCGCAAAAACCGCGCCGCGTCCTCGACAAGCTCGCCGAATACTACGAACTCCACAATGCGAACCCCCACCGAGGCGTCCATCGCCTCGCCGAAGAAGCAACGATGATGTTCGAGGAGTCGCGGGAGAAGGTGGCGGGGTTCATCGGGGCGGAGGACTCCCGGAGCGTGATCTTCACGCGGGGAACCACCGAATCCATAAACCTCGTCGCGTATGCGTGGGGCCGGAGGAATTTGCGCGAAGGCGACGAGGTCGTACTCACGGAATCGGAGCATCACTCAAACCTCGTCCCGTGGCAGCTCGCGGCCCGCGACACCGGGGCGAAGCTCCGCTTCATCCCCATCCGGGACGACGGGACTTTGGATATGGACGAGGCCGAAAAGCTCATCGGAGAAAATACGAAGCTCGTTTCGTGCATCCACGCCTCGAACGTACTCGGGACTGTGAATCCGGTCGAGGCATTGGCGGAGATGGCGCACGCGAACGACGCGCTCATGATGGTGGATGGGGCGCAAAGCGGGCCTCATTTGCCTGTGGACGTCGCCTCTCTCGGGTGCGATTTCTTCGCGGCGAGCGGGCATAAAATGCTCGGCCCGACGGGCGTGGGATTTTTGTGGGGGAGGCCCGAAGTCCTCGATTCGATGGAGCCGTTCCTCGGGGGCGGGGAGATGATCCGGGAAGTCCATCTCGACCATTCCACATGGAACGACCTCCCGCACAAGTTCGAGGCCGGCACGATGAACGTCGCGCAAGTCGTCGGCCTCGGCGCGGCGGTGGACTATTTGAACGCCCTCGGCATGGAGAACATCCGCGAACACGAAAAGAAGCTCGGAGAGTACGCATACCGCCGACTCTCGGACATGGAAGGCATCACGATATACGGCCCGTCGGAGGATCGGACGGGTGTCGTCTCCTTCGCCTTGCCGGACGTTCATCCGCACGACATTTCGCAGCTTCTCGACGAGGAGGGCGTGGCTATACGGAGCGGGCATCATTGCTGCCAGCCGCTCATGCGGAGGCTCGGGGTGGCGGCGACGGCGAGGGCGAGTTTCTATCTTTACAACACGGAAGAAGAGGTGGATCTTTTGATGGATGCCATCCAGAAAGCCCGCGAGTTCTTCGGGGCGTTCGCGTCATGATGCGAGAACTCTATACACAAGTCATCATGGACCACTATAAAAAGCCGCGCAACCACGGCGAAATAGAAAACCCCGACATCGAGGAACACCTTCTCAATCCGCTTTGCGGCGACGAAGTCACGGTCTACGCGAAGTTCGAGGACGATAAAGTATCTGAGGCTTCGTTCACGGGGCGTGGATGCTCCATCTCCCAGGCTTCGGCCTCGATGATGACGGAGCGATTGCTTGGCAAGAGCCGCAGGGAAGTGGAGGCGCAAATAAAGTCTTTCAAAGCGATGATGACGGGGGACGAAGAGTTCCCCGAGGAGGATGAACTCGCCGCATTGAAAGGAGTCATCCAGTATCCCTCGCGCATCCGGTGCGCGACGCTCTCGTGGGACGCTTTCAGCCGCGGCCTCAACGGAGGCTGACAGCCCTATGCTCCTCGAAGGAAGTTGTCATTGCGGGGCGGTTCGGTTCCGGGTCGAGTCGAAGGAGCCGTCACCGTACATGTATTGTTATTGCTCCATTTGCCGGAAGACGGCGGGCGGAGGAGGGTTCGCCATAAACCTCGGAGCCGACGCGGACACATTGGAAGTCGAGGGAGAAGAAAACGTCTCCGTGTATCACGCGAGGATGGATCGCGGCGGCGAAGAAAGCGATGTCACGCCCATCGAGGATGCTCCGCGGAGTCCCGCCGGACGAAGGTTTTGCAAAGTTTGCGGGAGTGCGTTGTGGCTATACGACCCCCGGTGGCTGGATCTCATCCATCCCCACGCCTCGGCCATAGACACTCCCCTCCCCGAACCCCCGGAGCGGAACCACATCATGCTTGACTCCGCCGCACCGTGGTGCGAAGTCCCCGAAGGCGACGACGAGCGTCATTTCCCCGAGTTCCCGGACGAATCGCTCACCGAGTGGCACGAGCGCCACGGGCTCCGCAGCGAACGCGAATGAAGCGAAATCCATCCGCCGCGTCGGCGAGGAAAACTGATGGCTGACGGCTGATGGCGCGGTTCGGCGAATCCGAGCTGCTTCACCCGAAAATACCCACCAAAGCGCACGGGGAACCGAGGAGGAACGCGATGGAGAACGTTATGGCGAAGAAGCTGTCCTCCTCGGAGGTGTACGTATACAGGCATTTGTGATGAAGCATGAGGAGCGCGGAAGGTACGGCGATGCCAGCCATGAGAACCGCGTTCACCCGGAGCGCGTTGACTATGCCGATTCCCGCCACGACCCCGTCGGCGTTTATGAGGAGAAGCCCGAACCAATTCGCCGCGAGGAACACCGAAAGCCCGAACACGAAGACGAGAGCGTGGAATGCCCGCTTTGAAAACAACGGCTCTCCGGGGAGCGCGTGAAGCTCGTCCCCGCCGCCTTTCGTGAACATCGCCTTCGCTAAGCGTCGTAGAAAATCCACCGTCTTCCCCGCGTCGCCGATAAAGAAGATTATATGCGTGGCGATGCGAAAGTCTACGGAAAAGCGTATGGTACACTCGGAATTTCCATGTCAATAAACGCCCCATACGGAGGTTCCATGCTCGCGAGAGGCCGCAAGTTTTTGTCCATCTTTCTCATGTTCGGGGCGGCGATGCTCCTCGCTTCGTGCGCCGAGGAGACGACGGAGAACGGCGAGGAGCCCCCGACGGGCGAGGCCACGATGGCTCCGATGGAAGAGACCGCCATGGAAGAGACGGGTATGGAAGAAGGGGCGGTGGCTCCGGAGGGCATGATCGCCGTCGAGAGCGACTTCGATGTGGATGAGACCATAAGCCGCGTCGAAGAGAACGCCACGGCGGGCGGAAACATGGTCGTCGAGGCCGTGGACCACGCGCAAGCCGCCGAGGAAGCCGGCCTCGACCTCGCCCCCACGACCCTCGCCATCTTCGGAAACCCGGGGGCGGGTACGGGCCTCATACAAACCTCGCGCTCGATGGGCGTAGACCTCCCGCAGAAAATGCTCGCGTGGGAGGACGAGTCCGGGCAAATATGGCTCGCATACAACGACATCGAGTACCTCGCCGAACGCCACGGAATAACGGGTATGGACGAGCAAATCGCCATGATCTCCGAAAACCTTCGCTCCCTCGCCGAAGCCTCCGCCTCCGACGAAGGCATGGAGGACACCGCGATGGAAGAAACGACCATGATGGATGAGACCATGGGCATGGAAGACACGGCGATGATGGAAGATACGATGGAGGACACCGCGATGGACGCGGCGGCCTCGCCCGAGGGGATCGTCACCGTTGAGGGCGGTGCGACCTTCGAGGAGAGTGTGGCGAACATCGAGGGCGCCATCGAGGAAGAGGGACTCAACCTCGTGGCGAGCGTGGATCACAGCTTGAACGCCGCATCCATCGAAGAGGAGCTTCCCCCGACGACCCTCCTCATCTTCGGCAACCCGGAGGCGGGGACGCCGTTCATGCAAAGCAGCCAGACCGTCGGCATAGACCTCCCGCAGAAAATGCTCGTGTGGGTGGACGAAAACGGACTCGTGAACGTCTCGTACAACGACCCCGAGTATCTCGCCGAGCGCCACGGCCTCGAAGGTGTGGACGAGGAAATAGAAATGATCTCCGGCGTCCTCGAAACGCTCGCCGCGAGCGCGGCGGGCATGATGGGCGAGGCGACCGCCGAGGAGACGATGGGCACCGGGGAAATGACCGCCGAAGAGACATCCGTCGAGGAAATGACCGTCGAGGAGACGACCGCGCCGTAAAGCCGTCGGCTGAAAACGTCCGTGGTCGGAGGCCGATGGATGGAGAGGCGCGGATCACACTCGATCCGTGCCTCTTTCCTTATTTCATCGGCATCCGACGGGAAAAGGCCGAGATCCCGACGCACAGAGCGAGGAGGAGCGCGAACGATACCCGGAGCGACGAAACGTCGGCGATGCCTCCGACGACGATGGGACTCAAGGTGAAAGCGAAATAACCGGAGGCGGTGACGAGGGAGATGGCTCTTCCGCTTTGTCCCGGCGCGGCTTGGGCGGTCACCGAGAACACGATCGGGGCGACGGGCGCGAGCGCGACCCCGACAAGGAGAAGCCCGACCGCCGCGACGGTGGGCGCGTCCGTCGCGACGACCACTCCGAGTCCGAGGGCGGCGATGAGGCCGGACGAGAAGAGAACCTTCCGCTCGCCGAAGCGCAAAATCGCCGCCGCGCCGAAGAGGCGGCTCATGGCTCCGGCGAAATAAAGCGAGGCGAGTCCGGCGCCGCCGAGGAGCGCCCCCGCCCCAAGGAAGTCACGTAGATAAATGGACGTGTACCCTTCGAGGGCGGCGTCCGTCGAGAAGCACATGAAGACGACGGCGACGCACGCGAACACGGCGGGGACGCGAAGAAGCGCGAACATACTCCGCGAAGCCCCTCCTCCTCCGCCGTCGTCCGCCTCGACGACGCGCCGGGGAAGCGGCATCCGGAGCGCGGCAACGGAGAGGACGAGCAAAGCCGCCCCCGTGAACACGAATATCGTCCCGAAAGCGATGCCGAGGCTCAGCGCGGCCCCGCTCCCGAGCGCGCCGAGCGCCGCCGCGCCGGAGAACCCGGCGTGGAAAAGGGTCATCGCCTTTTTGCCGTGCTGCCTCTCATAGTCGCCGCCGAGTGAATTGCACGCGAGGTCGTACATGCTCACCATCCCGGAGAAGGTGAGGACGGCGAGAAGAGCCGCATAGCTTTCGACGAGCGCGAGGAGAGCGAGATACACCCCCGTCATGGCGACACCGACGACGAGGACGGGGCGCCGCCCGAAGCGGTCGGCGAGGCGTCCGCCGACGAGGAGAGCCGCCACCCCCGCCGCCGACTGGCACGTGAGCGCGACCCCGAGCGCGCCGGGGCCGAGGCCGAGGGAACGGGCGAGATCGGCGAGAAGCACCGCCCACACCCCCACATGGAAGCCGAGCGCGGCGAAGGCGAGCATTATCGCTCGGAAGTGGTTCTTTTCATCGTCGGACGTTCGAAAGAAAAACGAGGCATACTTCGGCACGGGAAGGCTCCTTTTGAAAAGCGCCGACGCAAAAACGCGCGGCGCGGAAGGTCGTTACGGAGAACCTATGCCGGTATGTCGCCCATGCACCCCACGAAGGGAGAGGGTATCACAGTCGCTTCGCTCCTTCGTGCGGGAGCCGCTCCGCTTCGGGAGTCGGGAAAGGCATGGAGGCGACACCTTCGCCGTCATTGCCTCCGGTGGGATCCGGCGAAGGTTCGTCGGGCAGGGAAGCGGAAGTATCCGGGCGGAGCGAATCGGGGCGTTCCCGGCTCGCTCCGCGTCCCGCCCCGATCATTTTCGGGGTGGAGGGCCGGGAAAGGCGCGGAGGCGAAAGGCCGCGATGCGACCGTATCCCATCGAATCCGGCGAAAACTCGTCGGGCGGGGAGGCGAGGATATCCGGGGAGAGCGGGACGCGCCCCCGCCTCACGGCGACCGAAGCGGGCAAACCATCTCGACCATCCTCGACGGGTGGCCGAGGAAGTCCTCCTCGGACTCTCCGACGCGCTCGAAGCCACGCCGTTCATAAAAGCTTCGGGCGACATGGTTGCCCCTCTCGAAGCGGACGACGAGGCGGTTCGCGTCCGGGGCGAGACGGATACCTTCTTCGAGGAGCATGCTCCCGGCTCCTTTTCTTTGCTCGCCCGGAAGGATGTATATCGCGGCGAGGCTCACAATGCGGTCGTCGTCGAAGGGGCGATTGAAATCCGCGAAGCCGACGATGGAGCCTCCCTCCTCCGCCACGAGAAACATGCCGCGCCCAGCCCGCCACGCGAGCATGTCATCGGAGTACACCCGCTCGACGAACTCTTTTTGAACGTCTTCGGGGATGACTCCGGCATACGTGTCGGCCCACGTTTTCCTGGCTATGCCGCGCACCTCGGCGTAGTCGCTCGCGGCCATCTCGCGTATTTCCAAATCGGCTCCCCGGCGTGGATCTCTTCCGGGGCCGAGTTTATCCGACTGATACGGAATTCGGTCAACCCGGGCGATTCACGAAACCGTGAAGAGCGCGAATCGCCGCCCGCTATTCGCGGTTTCCTCCGAACGCAGGTTTTCTGGCGACGAGACACATCGCCCGGCGGGTGAGACATAGCATGCTACATCACTATCGGGAAGACTCGGCTATCTTGGCGAAAGAAGAGATCATCCGGATTCCACATGATGCCGTCTCCGGTTCCTTTTCTTCGGCCTTCGTGGACTCCTTGAAGGTTTCGAGTGCTTCATCGGAGCCCATGCCCGAAGCCCGGAGGAGGTCGAAGGACGTCGAGCGTATTTGCCCAACGAGGACGCTCGTCTCGAGGTCGCTCCTTTCTTCGAGGATGTCCGTGGCCCTCCTCGCGGCTTCGAGGGCGAAGCGGCGGGTGTCGAGGGGATGCTCCGGGCTTTCGAGATATTGCGAGAGCGTCTCCACGGCGAGGGCGAGATCGCGCACCGCGCCGGGGGGGTCGAGGGTGGAATCTCCCCTTTCGCGGACGAGGTTCACTCCGGCCCGGGCGAGGACGCGGGTGTTTCTCACGGCGAGGTCGAGTTGATCCACGGCCGCAGCGTGGTATCCGAGGTAGTCGAGGCACCTCCGCCTCGGCGGCGCGTACCGAGCTATTTGAAACCCGTCATCCAATGTCTCCCGAAGCGACGCGACCCTCTCGTCCATCCTCCTCGCCTCATCGAGGGCGAACTCCGCCCGGCCGGCATCGCCCTCCGCGAGCGCGTCGGCGACGTCCTTATAAACCACGGCGAGGTCTTCCAAAATCCTCCGCGATGCCCTCTCGACCCTCGCCTTCGGGTTGCTCGGGACGAGCGCGCTCACGGCGAGGGCCGCCGCCCCTCCGACGAGGGCTTCGAGGAGCCGATCCGGGGAAAGCCCGTACGTGCTCGGGTCGAGCGTGGCGACGAGCGTCGCCGATACCCCGGCCTCGGTGACGAACATGATGCCGCTCCGCACCACGAGCGCGACCGCCATCGCCGCGCCGACGATGATCGCCGTTTGAAACGGCCCGGTCCCGATGAGATGCATCACGGTCCCCGCCACGCTCAATCCGACGGCGAGGCCGAGGAGCCACTCCGCCGCCCGCCTCAAAGTCTGCCCGGCCAAAGCCCCCACGCATATAACCGCGGCGATCACCGCGATGACCGGACGCTCGCTCCCGAGGAGCATCGAAGCCAAATACCATGCAAGCCCCACGCTCATCGCCGTCTGAACCACCGTCCACGCCCCGCCCCGCAAACGCTCCAAACCATCGCCGAGCCTCCGCCGCAACCTCGCCGCGCAAACCCCCCTCAAGTTTTCGACCTTCCCGGAGAACGCCATCACACCTCCCGCCAATCTCTCGTGCAAACTAAATGTAATACCGTTCCCGGTTTTTGATGGCACAATACACCCATGCCACACATAGACTACCCACATCTGATCGAAGAGAGCGAAGAGAGACTTGAGAAGCTCGAAAAACGTCACCGCTACACCCATCTGTTCCACCGGGTAAGGATGC
>JACCWD010000103.1 GCA_013697825.1 Rubrobacter sp. | reverse complement strand
TACTCGTAATTGATCTCCCCCGTCCCCGGCTCGTTCCTTCCCGGCGAGTCGGCGATTTGTATATGCCCGATACCCCCGATATGCTCCCGCATGTTCGCGACGAGGTTCCCCTCCATCCGCTGCATGTGGTACACGTCGTATTGCGCCTTCACATTCTCCCGTCCCACGCCCTCGACGAACTCGACCATGTCCTTTGTCGTATAAAGAAGGAACGGCCCGTTCTCGAACGTGTTCACCGCCTCGACCTGGATTTCGACACCCCGCTCCGCGGCTTCGTCCGCCGCCCACGCCACGTTCTCGCGGGCCAGTTCGAGTTGTTCGTCGCGCCTCCCTTCCTTCTCGTGGCCGACGAGCGCGTTGAGTCTTTCGCACCCGAGCCGTGACGCGAGATCGAGCGCGACGGGAACGTTCTCCCGAAACTGCTCGTACCTGTCCGGGTCTCCGGCGAGGCCGCGATCCCCACTCGCCATATCCCCCGCGTCGAAATTGAAGAGCGCGACTTCGAGGTCGGCGTCCTTTACAGCGGCCTCGACCTCATCGAGGTTCTCCCCCGTCGGCCACCAAAACTCCACCGCCGAAAACCCCGCCTCCCGCGCCACCGAAAACCGCTCCAAAAACGGATGCTCCTTGAAAAGGATCGAAACGTTCACATCGAATCTCATTTTTCCCTTTCTGCCGTTATATCGAACTATAGTTTCATATAACGGAAGTTAGTATAAAGAATGTGGAATGGGGTTGTCAAGGGGGTGAAGTTCTCGGTTTTTAGTTCTTGGTTTTTAGCTGAGAACTGGGAACTAGAAACTGGGAACTGCCGCGAAGCGGCGAGCCTTTCGATCCGGTAGACTGCCGGGGCTATGATGAGGACGTTTTTAGGAGAGGTCGAGGATCTCGTCTCTCGCGCCGGGACGCATCCGGTGTGGGGGTACGCTCATTGCCTCCGGGTGAACGAGATGGCCGGACGCATCGGCGACGAAGAAGGTGTGGGATACGACTCGGAGATACTCCGCCTCTCGTGTCTCCTCCACGACATCGGGCTTTACAAAGCGTACAACCTTCGGGAGGCTCCCGACCACGCCGAGCGTTCGGCAACCGTCGCGGGGCGCATCCTCCGCGACGGCGACTTCCCGCCGCACGCGACGCGCGTCATCGTCGAGGCGATAAGGTGCCATCCGCCCGGAGCCTCGCCCGCCTCCTCGATGGAGGCCGGACTTCTCAAGGATGCCGTCGCCCTCGACTATCTCGGGGCGGTCGGGGTGTCGAGGGTACTCGCGATGGTCGGCACCGAAGAGGAAGTCCCGGACATCCCGAGCGCCGTCCGCCACGCCGAAAGCCTCCACAAAACCATGCCCGGCCTCCTCCTCTTCGACACGAGCCGCCGAATCGCCGATGAAAGGATCTCCGAAGCGGAGGAATTCCTCTCGAACCTTCGCCGCTCGACTGAATAGCTTTTAGCTTTTAGCCGTCAGCCGTCAGCAAAAATAGTTCGGGGCGCATGGCCCGCGAGGATACGAATTCCATGCGAAGGACTCCGGTGGAGTTTTCACTCCGGTGGAGTTTTCAGCGCGTATCGGCGAGTCAGCCGAGGGAATAAAGAACATACCCGCCCGCCGCGAGGCACACGAGTCCGAACACGAGCATCCGTATCCCGGCGAATACGTGTACCCATCGCTCCGGTATCGGCCCGATGCCGCCGCTTTGTCCGCGCCCACCGCGAAGCAGCGCGAAAAGGCCGAAGCCGACACCGCCAAAACCCGCCAGCAAAAGCAAAATCCCGAGCGCCGTCACGCCGAACATCATTCGTTCCCGTAAAGAATCATTGTCATGGAGAATTTCTTACCTCGATAAACGCCCCGAAAAACAAAACCTGATGCCTGAAACCTGATGCCTGAAGCCCGGCGAAGCCGCCCGGCGAGTCGCTACTCGCCGTTCATGCGCGAGAGGAGGGTCGCGAAGCGGGGGTCTTGGCGGAGCGGCACGAACTCGAGGGCGCGCTTGAAATGCTCCACGTCGCGCTCTCCGGCCTCCACCGCCCGCTCGAGGTAGTCGAGGGAGGCGGAGTACTCGCCCCGCCTCGCCCGGATGCTCGACAACGCGGAGAGGGCCGGGGAATATTCCGGGTCGGAGGCGACCGCCCGGACGAGTATTTCTTCGGCGGTTTCGAGGTCGTTCGTGGCGTAATAAATGCTCGCGTACGA
>JACCWD010000087.1 GCA_013697825.1 Rubrobacter sp. | reverse complement strand
CGCGGCTCATGTGTTCGATGGAGGCTTCCATGTCCGTGAGGGTCACGGTTTCCCCGTTGCTTCCCGTCGCCAGCTCACCGAGCAGGCCGCGCACACGAGCGTGCGCCGCGCACAGTCACCCGGCTCCAGCGTGATCCACACCCGTCATCACCATCAGGCTCACCCCGTCCGGCCCTTCGACCGCATACTCGGACGTTACCTCCTCGACGGGACGGGTCATGACGAGCCTCCGGGTGTCTCCCTCCTCCTTTATCTCCATGATGTCCTTCGGGACCCGCATGAGGCTTTCCCTTTGCTCCCGGCTCATGCCGAGCGCGACGCTCAGGTTCGGGTTCGGGTCTCCGTCCACGGCCATCACGTGGCTTCCGCGCCGCGCCAGAATACGCGCCAGAGTCGCCGAGATCGTCGTCTTTCCCGAACCGCCTTTTCCCGCCACCGCTATCTTCATAGCTTCACTCCCAACCTTTCCTAAACAACTTTTTCGGTCGCCGACTCGCAGCACCCGCAACGGCACGGCTCTTTGGCATTCCGCTTCGACTTTCCGTTTTCACGGACGATCCGCATCATGGGCGGCGTCACGCCCTCCGTGGCGGCGGTGACGCATCCGCAGAATTCGTCTCTGCCGCGTTCGGCGCAGCGGCAGAGGTTTTCCTCCTCCGCGACGGACACCTTGTCCCGGTATTCGAGGAGGCTCTCGCGGAGGGCGCGGAGTTCTTCGAGGGTGCGTTGTGTCTCCTCCAGTTTCACGTCGAGCATCTCTTCCAAGTGATGGAGGACACCGCTTTGCGCGCCGTCTTCGGCGATGGCGACGAGGGTGCGGATCTGCTCAAGCGAAAGCCCCATCAGCTTCGCGCGCCTTATAAACTCTATCTGCTCCAATTCGCGCCAGCCGAAGACCCTGTAACCCGAACCCTCCTGCCGCGAGGGGGAGATCAAACCAAACTCCTCGTAGTAACGAAGCGTCTTGGTCGGCATCCCAACCAACTTTGCCACCTCTCCGATCCTCAGTTCCGCGCCCGGCAAAAGAACCCCTTTCCGCAATGCACGGCACATTGTAAACCCTCCAGTCGAGTGGAAGGTAAAGGAAAGCGGCGAAAAATAAAATCGAGCCGCCCGAAACCATGGAGAAGCGTCGGCGCGGCCACGAAATTTCGAGGGTTCCTGTATACTGGAAAGCAGGGTAAATTGTCGAGTGGACACGATGGGAGGTGAGGGATCATCGGGGATAAATCTCCTCGATGAATCCGTAACATCATGCAAAAGATAACGCTGTGGCTGGGGCTGACGCTCGTGGGGGCGGTGCTGCAACTTTACGCCATAACCTCCGATTTTTATTTATTTCAAGGAGAGGTCAGAGACGCCTGGTTCGGCATCCCGCACACCTCGAATTTGATCCTTCTTTCCGCGCTGGTGGCGGTCGTGTTGTTCGCCGTCACGGCCATCGGGCGCAACCCGATGAGCGGACGCGGCGTCGGTTTGTTTGTTGGGGTGGTGGGATTGCTCGCGACATTGCAGCTTGGGTACCGGATGATCGTGCCTCCCTTCGACGGCTTTGTTCCGCAGAACTCGAACATCATCGGGAGCGGGTGCCTGTTTTATTGTTTGCCGGGAGAAGCGGCGTCCGCCGATCTTTTGGCGGGGATTTGGATCGGCTTCATCGGCTGCCTCATCGTCGCGGTCGGCGGCTTCCTCCACGCCTTCAGCGGCACAGCCCAAAGAACACAGGCCAACCCCACGATAGCCCAGTCCCAGACCGGGATGACGCCCTGGCTCGGCCTCGCGGCTCTCGGAGCCATTGGGCAGTTCGTCTTCGGATACACCTTCTTCACCTTTTACATCACCGCCGGGGATACCGGGGAAACTTACTGGAGCGGATGGTTGCCTTCGCCCCACACGAGCAGCCTCGTGCTCGCCGTCACGCTCATAGTCGCCGCTCTCGTATGGTATGCCTCGCGTGGCAAAGCGCCGTTGAATCCGATGGCTTTCGGAGCGCTCATAGCCGTTTTGGGACTCGTCTCGACGTACCGGATCTTCTTCCGCATCATCGAGTCCCCGTTCGGCGACGGCGCGAGCATTGGCTTCGCCGCATACCTCTCGCTGATCTCGGCCATCCTGATCGTCGCCGGGGGGATCGTCCACGCCATCACCCAAAAAGCGCCGACGAGCGCGCCAAGCCGAGTTTCATAGAGAAGCGAAGCTCCACGCCCCGTATACTCCGAGATCCGGGCAAAAAAAGGGCCGCGAGGAAAACTTTCCTCACGGCCCCTTTCTCACGCCGAACTACTATACGTTTACGAGTTCGCGCTCCCGCTCTTCTTCTCGGGCCTCGGCGGTCTCCACGAGAGGCTCTTCGGCGGGCGCCTCGGGGGAGCCTCCAAAGCGGCGGAACATCCACATCCCGACAGCCAAAAAAGCCACGAACGCCAGCGTCAGAGGCGCCGCCTCCGCGAACGTGATGCTCCCGAATAGCTCCGCAGCCCCCATCGTCCCGC
Organism: Rubrobacter sp.; assembly: GCA_013697825.1. Lineage (GTDB taxonomy): Bacteria > Actinomycetota > Rubrobacteria > Rubrobacterales > Rubrobacteraceae > JACCWD01. Next base: position 264 of record JACCWD010000087.1, on the reverse strand, counting down.
CTCCGAGCGAGCCGGAAACGTCCGCCCCGCCGGCGCCGCCCGCCGGCGCCGCGCAAAACGCCGCGCCCGGAGACAGCCGTTTCAACGTGGCCTTCATCTTGCCTGGTTTCGCCTCTTCCATATTCCATCTCCTCCTGGTTCGCTACATTGGTATCCTATCATTTCTTCCAGTCACAATCGAGCACGGGTCGGCTCCTCGGGATCCGCGGTTGCGGAGTCCGTGTCGAAGTCGAGGATCACGAAAGCTCGGCCTCCGCCTGCGAA
>JACCWD010000057.1 GCA_013697825.1 Rubrobacter sp. | reverse complement strand
ACGAGGTTCCCGACATTCTCTATTATGAGGATGTCTATTTCGCCGAGGGGGAGTTCCTTGAGGCCGGATCTCACCATGTTCGCGTCGAGGTGGCACTCCCCGCCGAAGCCGGGATCGGTGTTCACTTGAACGAGCGGCACGTGGAAGCGGGCGAGGCGGTCCGCGTCGAGGGTCGTTTGAACGTCGCCTTCGAGGACGCCGAGGCGAGGTTCGCCGCGAAGGTGTTCGAGGGTCTTTTCGAGGAGCGCGGTCTTCCCGGCTCCGGGGGAGCTCATCATGTTCACGACGAAGTTTCCGGCTCGGTCGAAGTTCTCGCGGTTCGCTTTGGCGAGCGAGTCGTTCGCGTCGAGGACACCCTCCATGACGACTTTTTTGACGGCGGTTTTGTGCATCACTCCTCCATTTCCAGGTACTCGACCATGAGTTCTTCTCCGGTGAGGATCTCCAAATTCGAGTCCCCGCACGTTTTGCATAAAAGCGGGAAGTTTCCCAATCGGCTCTCCACCTCGCATTCCCGGCACCATCCGGTCGCCGGGATCTCTTCGAGGTCGAGTTCGGCGGCCTCGACCGGGGTTCCCTCGGCGACGAGTCCGAAGCTGAAGGAAAGCGCCGAAGGCACGACTTGGCGGAGGTGTCCGACCTTGACATGCACCTTCGTCACCCGGCGTCCGTTCGCCTGACGGCCGGCGATGGAGACTATGGACTCGGCTATGGAAAGCTCGTGCATACGCGACATCTCCTCGGCTGGCGGAGAATTCCCGTTCCCGAGGCAATCGTATCGCTTCGCTCCCGATGCGGCAAGCTCCGTTTAAAATGGGGTGTGGGAATGGACGCGAACGAGGAGGGATCATGGAAAATCCCATCGAGCTTTACACCACCGTCGGCTGCCCCCACTGCGAAGCCGCCCGCGAAGACCTCGAATGGCGCGGCGCGGAGTTCGTCGAGTACGACGTGGAGAAAGATCGGGAAGCATACGAGAGGATGATCTCGCTCACGGGCGGCAACCGGACGGTTCCGGTCATCGTGGAGGAAGGAAAGCCTCCGCAAGTCGGCTGGATGGGGCAAGGCTGCTTCGTATAAATGCCGCGTGGGAAGTCCGATTTGCTAGACTGTAACCCGTCTTGCAAACACAGACGGGAGGAGAAACATGGCGGAAGTAAAAAGGGTCGGGATGCTCACCGGGGGTGGCGACGCGCCGGGACTAAACGGCGTGATCCGGGCCGTCACCATGAAGTGCGTAAACGACTACGGCTACGAAGTCGTCGGAATAAAAAGAGGCTGGAAAGGACTCCTCGAACCCGAAGAAGACTCTATCCAAAACCTCTCCGTCAAAGATGTCCGCTATATATTGCAAGAAGGAGGAACCGTCCTCGGCTCCTCCCGCACGAACCCGTATAAAAACGAGGGCGACGCCGAAAAAGTCGTAAAACAAATGGAGGAGTTCGGCATAGATGCCCTCGTAGCCATCGGCGGCGACGATACATTGGGAGTCGCTAAACGCCTCAACGACGACTTCGGGACGCAAATCATCGGGTGTCCGAAGACCATAGACAACGACCTCTCCGCCACCGACACGACCTTCGGATACGATACTGCCGTCGCCATCGCCACCGACGCCATTGACAAACTCCGGACGACCGCCAAAAGCCACGAGCGCATCCTCGTCGTCGAGGTGATGGGCCGGCATGCGGGTTGGATCACCTACGGAGCCGGCCTCGCGAGCGCGGCGAACGTAACCCTCATCCCCGAAGTCGAACCCGACCTCGACGAGATTACGGAAATCTTCAAAAAACGAGCCGAAAACGGTGAAAAGTGGGGCCTCGTCGCGGTCTCCGAGGGCGTAACCTTCTCCTCCGACTTCGTCACCCAGAATGCCGAAAAGGACGAGTTCGGCCACGTCCGCCTTGGAGGAGTCGCCGAAGGACTCGCGGCGGAACTCAAAGAGCGCACCGGAATAGACACGCGCCACGTCGTCCTCGGCCACCTCCAGCGCGGCGGAACCCCCACCGCCAACGACCGCATCCTCTCGACGAGGTACGGAGTACGCGCCGCCGAAGCCGTCAAAAACGCCGAGTGGGGAAAGATGGTCGCGCTTCGCGGCAATGACATCGTCACCGTCCCGCTCGGAGAGGCCACCGACGAGACGAAGGTCGTGCCGAGGGAACTTTATGAGCTTTTGAAGAGCTTCTTCGGTTGAATCGAGGGACATTACGATCGGTCCACTTCCATGAGGATAGAAAGAGTTCATTCCCATTTCCACGAATCGCGCATAAAGCATGGGCTGGTCACCGTGGACATCGCCCGGTCGGTCGCGGCGCATCGAAGATCGATCGTATTTCCTCCCCGAAGGCGGGACGGGCGGGTCGAGGTGTTCGGGTACTATCCGCCTCTCGAAGTCTGGGTGCTTGTTATAGTCAATCCCGGCTACGAACTCTTCAACGCATATGCCGAGTGGAACCACAAAGAGGAAATACGAAGGCGACTGGATAAGCAAAGGAGGTGAAACAATGAGGATCGAACACTGGCCGACGGAGGGCATAATCCGAATAGACCTCATAGACGGCCCGGACGATTACGGACATAGCATCGCCGAAGGAGTCGTGGCCCACTACCGCCGAACACCCGAGGGCGAGGAAGACATCCTGGTTGACATCGAGATCGAAGCCTATCTCGACGAAGGCCGAGACGTGTCCGAACTCCACGTCGAAGAACGCGACAAAAACGGAAACGTCGCACTCCCGGCGATGATCGCAAAAACCCTCGAAGAATTGCAACGACACGGCCTCGTCGAACAAATCAAAGCCAAAGACACCGAAAAGCCGAAGGAAATGCAAAAGCGATGAATCTGCCGATAAACTGGAGCGAGGTTTGAAAAGGGCAAAGTTCTTCCACAAACCCCCCTCCGCCCCGACGCCGAACAAACCCATCGGCGTCGGGGCGCTCGCTTTGATCGAACGCGACGGAGAACTTCTCATGGAACTCCGAAGCGACCGCGAACGCTGGGGACTCGTCGGCGGAGCGGTCGAGCCATACGAGTCCATCGAATATGCCCTCCGCCGCGAGGTCTTCGAGGAAACGAACCTCGTCGTAAAGCATTGCGAGCTTTTCGGTGTTTTCTCCGACCCGTCGAGGATCGTCGAGTACCCGGACGGCAACGTCGTGCGGCTCATCTCGTTTGTTTATAAAGTGGAAGTCGAGAGCTTCGCGCCTCTGCGAACGAGCGAAGAGTCGCTTGAATTCCGCTTTTTCGGGAGGGACGAACTGCGACGGCTCGACATCGTGGAGACGGCGCGTCCGGTCATCGAGGCATACCTCGCCCCCGGCGAGCCGAAGCGCGTGTTCCTCGGATGAATGGCCGCCGCTCCGGTTTGCGACCCTTCGTTTCTAGCCAGTAACCAACAACGGGAGCGAAGCGCCCTTGCTATACTGACCGATCGAAACGCTAGGGGTGCTTCGCGACAGCGGGCTGAGAGCATACCCTCACAACCTGAACCGGCTAGAACCGGCGTAGGGAAGCGTGGATACGGGCTACGAAACTAGCGCAGCCGCCGCGCCTCCGATATTCGGCGCGGCGGCTTTTTATTGCCTCCGCTGGGAATGGAGGCCGCTATTCGAGACCACCACATACACCTCATCACCGACCGCAAACAGGCGAAGGGCGCACTTATGACCGCCGTCGCCGCCGCGCTGCGAGGCGGCGTGAACCTCGTGCAACTCCGCGAGAAGTCCGGCCCCGCCCTGATTTTGTACGAGGCGGCGAGGGAGGCCATCCCGCTCGCCCGAGCGCACGGAGCTTCCGTCTCCATAAACGACCGCCTCGACGTCGCGCTCGCCGTAGGCGCGGACGGCGTGCATCTCGCCGGGAAGAGCATTCCGCCGGAAGAGGCCCGAAAGCTGTGGAGCGGGCTTCTCGGGGTCTCCGTCCACGGTCTCGACGAGGCCCGGCGAGCCGTCGAAGCGGGCGTGGATTACGTCACCTTCGGACACGTTTATCCGACTTCGTCGAAGCCGGGAATGGCTCCGAGGGGCGTGAGGGAACTCGCGAAAATAGTGGATGCCGTGGAGATTCCCGTACTCGCGATCGGCGGGATCGAAGCCTCGAACGTCCGCGAAGTCCTCGCCACCGGGGCGAGCGGCGTCGCCGTCATCTCGACGGTCATCGCGGCAAGAGACCCCGAACACGCCGCCCGAGAACTCCGCGACGCCGTGGACGAGTCGAAGCCGTCCCCGAAGCATGCGTTTCGAGGAATCCGCGAGAGGAGTTCTCCCTCATGAAACCACATGTACACCGCCCGCGAGTCGAGGCGGGGCGCGGGCGGATCGAGACAATTCTCGAAGCGCCTTTTCCCGGAAACGAGCGAAAGGAGCATGACGTGAACGTGAACGTGAACCGCGAGCCGATGGAGGTCGAAGAGAAAGACCCGACCGTTCGATCCCTTCTCTCGGACAAAAACCTCCCGGACAAGTCCATCGTCGTCGCCATAAACGGCGAGGTTGTCCGGCGCGAGGAGTGGGACGAGCGGAGGATCGAAGCCGGAGACGAGGTCGAGATCGTCCACGCCGTCGCCGGAGGCTCCGCCGGAGGGAGCGACGAACTCGTTATAGCCGGAGAGTCGTTCTCCTCGCGCCTCTTCCTCGGAACCGGGAAGTACGAGGATTTCGAGACCATGAACAAAGCCCTCGAAAGGAGCGGGACGGAGATGGTGACCGTCGCGATCCGGTACATGGATCTCTCCGGCGAACGCTCCGTCCTCCACGAACTCGACCTCTCCCGGTACCGCCTCCTCCCGAACACCGCCGGAGCATACACCGCCGAGCAAGCCATAAGAATGGCCCACCTCGCCCGCGAAGCCACGAACACGAACTGGCTCAAGCTCGAGGTCATCGGCGACCAAAGAACCCTGTGGCCCGACACGGCGGCGACCGTCGAGGCGACGAAGGCTCTCGTGGAAGACGGCTTCGTCGTCCTCCCGTACACAAGCCCGGATCTCGTCGCCGCGCTCCGCCTCGAAGAGGCCGGGGCCGCGACGGTGATGCCCCTCGCCTCGCCCATCGGCTCCGGACAGGGAATGCCCGACTGGACATCGGTTCGTCGCATCGCCGAAAGAATCTCCGTCCCCGTCGTAGTGGACGCGGGCATCGGCGTCCCCTCCGAAGCCGCCCTCTCGATGGAGCTCGGCGCCGACGCCGTCCTCGTAAACACCGCGATAGCCAAAGCCGACGACCCGGCGGCGATGGCCGAAGCCATGAAGCTCGGCGTGGAGGCCGGACGCCTCTCACGCCTCTCCGGCCGAATGACCGCGAGCGAGGCGGCGGTTCCGTCAAGCCCGACGAAAGGCGTACCCGCGTGAAAAACCGGGAGTCGGGGGCCGCGTCGCTTCGCGTTCCGCTTTGCGACGCTTCGAGAGTCGGGAAAAGCAAGGAGGCGAAACCCGCTCCGCCGAGGCATCCGGTCGTTTTCAGCGAAGGCTTGGCAGGCGGGGATACGGAACTCTCGAAGAAGAGGAAGTCGAGAACACCCCGAGTCACGAAACGAGCGAAGCGAATGCCCCCCGAAGCGAGCGGCCCCCAACTCCCGGCGAGCGTAGCGAGCGCCTCCCACCCCCCCGGTTTTTCCGGCTCCCGATTTTTCGACGTCGCCATCGTCGGGGGCGGGGTTATCGGCTGCTCGGTGGCGTATCATGCGGCGAGGCGCGGGGCTTCGGTCGCGCTTTTCGAGGCGGATCGGATATCCTCCGGCGCGTCGGGGGCCGCGGCGGGGATGCTCAACGCGCAGGCCGAGTCCCACGAGCCGGGGCCGATGCTCGACCTCATGGTCGAGAGCCGGAGGATGCACGAGACTTTCTCCGAAAGACTCCGCGAGGAGACCGGCCTCGACCCCGAATACGTCCGGGCCGGAACCCTTCGCGTCGCCACCGACGAAGCCTTCGCTGAAAAACTCGCGGGCGCATATTCCTGGCAAAAGGAAGAAGGACTCTCCGTCGAATGGCTCGATGCGGACGAGGCCCGCGACCTCGAGCCCGGCCTCTCGCCCGAAACGCTCGCCGCGCTGTATTTTCCCGAGGAGGGGCAGGTGAATTCACCCCGGCTCGTGAAGTCCCTCGCGCTCGCGGCGACGAAGATGGGCGCCGACATCTTCGAGCACGCCCCCGTCTTCGGGTTCCTCGCGGAGAATGGCCGGGTCGCCGGGGTTCGCGCGCCAGGCGGAGATATCAATGCCGGGAGCGTGGTTCTCGCGGGCGGGGCGGCGAGCGGGCGGCTTGCGGCGGAGCTTGGCGTCGAGCTTCCCGTGTCTCCGGTGAAGGGGGAGATCCTCTCGGTCGAGGCTCGCCGCGCCCCGATTTCCGCGAACGTGTGGGACGACGCTTGCTACCTCGTCGCGAAGCGGGACGGGCGCATCGTCGTCGGGGCGACGGAGGAGGTCGGCGTTTACGACCGCCGCCCGACTTTGGGAGGGGTGGCGAGACTTTCGTCCGCCGCCTCGAAGCTCATTCCCGAGATGGCCGGGTGTCCTTTCGTGAGCGCGTGGGGCGGGCTTCGCCCCGGAACGCCGGACGGCGCGCCGATCATCGGCCACGCCGAGGGGTGGGACAACCTCCTCATCGCCACCGGACATTACCGCAACGGAGTGCTTCTCGCGCCCGTCACGGGCGAGGCCGTCTCCGCGCTCGCGCTCGGGGAGGAGTCCGCCGTGGATGTTTCGCCGTTTTCGCACCGGAGGATCATGGAGGCCGCGGGGCTGTGATCCACATCCCGGACACCATCCTCGAAGAGATATTCTCCCACGCCCGAAGCGAATCACCGGACGAGGTGTGCGGCTGGTTGGCGGGGTCGCTCCGCCACGGCTTCGCCGAGAGGAATGGAGGAGGCCGAGGAGTGGAGGGGCTAAATCCGAGGGTCATGCGGTTTGAGTCGCAACCGCGCGACTCTCTCGTCGAAAAGGCGTATTCGATTCCGAACATCGCGGGCGAGCCGAAGTCCCGGTTCGTGATGGAGCCGGAGGCGCAAATTTCGGCGATGCGGAAGGTACGGGAACTCGGCCTCGAACTCGTCGGGACGTATCATTCACATCCGGGGAGTCCGGCGCGTCCTTCGGAGAAGGATCGGGAACTCGCCCTTTATCCCGACCTCGCGCACCTCATCGTGTCTTTGGCCGAATATCGGCCATCGTTTCGTTGCTGGTGGATTGCGGAGGGGGGTATTGTCGAAGTGGAGGTTGAGCGGGGCGGGCGGCTCGTATAGACTGGCTTCACGTTGCAAAAGCGGGGTGCTCCCGGCGAAGGGGGCTGAGATAGCGTTTAGCCGCGAGGCTGCCGCGCTGACCCGAAGACCTGATCCGGATAATGCCGGCGGAGGGACAGCTTGAAAGAAGACACCGCACAAAGCGTTTCGGGAACCTCTTCCGGGACGCTTTTCGCATCCCCCTCCTCCAGCCCGGCGGAAGGAGGAGCCAGTGAAGACGCAAGATTTGATAGAAGCCCACGATTCGCTATGGAGGGGCGCGACCGAACATCCCTTCCTTGACGGGATCCGCGACGGAACCCTCGCCGACGGAGCCTTCGAGGAGTGGCTCGTACAGGATTATTTGTTTGTCCTCTCCGGCCTCGTCTTCCAGTCACGCCTCGTGCCGCGCGCGCCGCGCGGGGATCAAGCCCTCGTCATCGGCGGCATCGCGGCTTTGGAGGACGAACTCGGATGGTTCGAGGCGAAGGCGAAGGAGCGAAACCTCCCCCCTGACGCGGAGAGGCATCCCACGAACGTAGCCTACGGCGACCTTTTCGCGGATCTCGAGGGCCGCTCGTATGCGGCGAACATAACCGCGCTGTGGGCCGTCGAGGAAGCGTATCTCGACGCATGGACACGCGCCTCCCCCGGAGCCGCCGAATACCGCGAGTTCGTCGAACACTGGACGACCCCCGAGTTCCGCGAATACGTCGGAGCCTTGAAAAACGCCGCCGACTCCGCCCTCGCCACGGCGACGGAAGGCGAGAAGGAGGAGGCCGAAGCCGCCTTTGAGGAAGTCGCCCGCCTCGAACGCGATTTCTGGAGCATCGCCGTTCCGGTAGGCAAATAATGGGCCTCGCGAAGACGCTTTGGAACGAGAGCGAAGACCTCGCCCGAACCGCCCTCGAAGGTTCGTTCGTGCGAGGCGTCGCGGACGGCGCGCTCCCCCGCCCGGCCTTCGAATATTACGTCGCTCAAGACGCATTCTTCCTCGAAGCCTTCGCGAAGGCTTACGCCCTCGCGCTCGCCCACAGTCCGGATCGGGAAGGGCTTTCGAGCTTCGCGTCGCTCATATCCGGTGTGATCGAGGAACTCGACCTCCACGCGGGGTATGCGAAGAGGTGGAATGTGGACCTCGAAAACGTCGAACCGGGAGAAGCCACCCTCGCATACACCGACTTCCTCCTTTCGACCGCGTCCCGGTCGAGCGTCGGCGAGACGTGCGCCGCCATGACCCCGTGCATGCGGCTGTACGCCTTCCTCGGGCGGGAACTCAATAAAGAAGGCGCGCCCGAAGAAAACCCGTACTCCGAGTGGATCGAGGCATACTCCGCCCCCGAGTTCGAGAACCTCGCCGAAACACTCGAAGGTCTGCTCGACAGATACGCCGAGGACACTCCCCCCGTGCGGCGAGCGTATCGGCGGGCGATGCGCCTCGAAGCCACCTTCTTCGAGGCGGCGAGCGATACGAACGACGAAGGAGGCGGCGAATGAGCGGGACGGCGGTGGTCGGGCTTTTGGCCGTGGCGGCCATAGTTTTCGCGGTGGCGGGGATCGTTTATTCGCGGCGGGCCGTCGGGAATTTGGAGGACTATATTACGGCTCGGGGAAGCATGGGTGGGGCGGCGACGGCGGCAACGCTCGTGGCATCGGGGATGGGGGCGTGGATCCTCTTCGGCCCCGTCGAAGCCGCCACGTGGGGCGGCCTCCCCGCCATCATCGGATACGCCCTCGGCTCCGCTCTCCCCGCCCTCGCCTTCATCGCTTTGGGACGGAGGCTCCGCAAACTCATGCCCGAAGGCCACTCCCTCACCGAATACGTCTTCCACCGCTACGGACGCCCCATGTACTCCCTCACCCTCATAGTCATGGTTTTCTACATGTTCATATTTCTGGCGGCGGAGATAACGGGCATGGCCCTCATAGCGAGCCTCGTCGCCGGAGTCCCGCTATGGACAACCGCTCTCATCGTCCTCGCCGCGACCCTCGCATACACGACATACGGCGGCCTCCGAGCCTCCATCTTCACCGACAAGGTGCAAACCATACTCATAGTCCCGCTCCTCGCGACACTCCTCGCCGGCGGATACGTCCTCCTCGGAGGGACCGCGCCGACGATGTCCGGCCTCGCCGAGAGTGCGCCCGAGCTACTCGGCCTCGGATATTTGCCCGGCCTCGAAGGCGGGGCGACGTTCCTGATCGCGCTCGTCGCCGCGAACCTCTTCCACCAGGGATACTGGCAGCGCATATACGCCGCCCGCGACGAACGCGCCATGACGGGCGGCTTCCTCGCCTCCGCCGTCGTGATCATACCCATCGTCTTCGCGATGGGGCTCTTCGGCCTCGCCGCCGTCGGCCTCGGGCGCGCCGAAACCCCATCCGTCGCGCTCTTCTCGGTGCTTCTCGACGCGATGCCTCCGGTTCTCGTCCTCGCCCTCGTCCTCCTCGGCTTTCTGCTCGTGATGAGCAGCGCGGACACCCTCATAAACGGCCTCGCGAGCATCGTCGCCGTGGACGCGAAGCGAGCCATGCCGGGGACATCCGCCTCCACGCTCCTCCGTCTCTCGCGCTGCTCGACGCTACTCATGGCGATTCCGCTCCTCGTCATCGCCTCGCAAGGATATAGTGTTTTGTACCTTTTCCTCGTCGCCGACCTCGTGTGCGCCGCCGCTGTCTTCCCTGTCTTCCTCGGGCTTTTCAGCGAAAGGTACACGGGACTCGCGGCGACCATATCCACGCTCGCCGGGCTATTCGCCGGGTGGCTCATCTTCCCGAACCCGGCGATGACCGAGGGGAGCCTCTTCTTCTCGTTCGTCGCCGCGCTCGGGGTGTCGGTCGTGGTTTCATTCGCCGCGGTCGCGCTCACGTCGAGACGCTTCGATATGAAGTCGCTCGCGAGTTCGGTGCGGTATATAGAAGACTGAAAACCGGGAGCCGGGACGCGCCCCGGCTCCCGACCGGAGATCACGGGAGGCGCTATGGAGAAGAAGGTCGAGACGAGTCGGCTCGAAGTCGCGTACGAGGATAATGGCGACGCTTCGGCTCCGCCCATCGTCCTCGTGCATGGCTTTCCCGACGACGCGAAGACGTGGGAGAGGGTCTCCAAACCGCTCGTCGAAGCCGGATTCCGAACTATCGCGCCATACGTCCGGGGATATGGAGAAACGCGGTTCCTCAACGATTCGACTCCCCGGAGCGGGCAAATCGCCGCGCTCGGGAGCGACCTCCTCGAGTTCACGGATGCCCTCGGACTCGAAAGGTTCGCGCTCGTCGGACACGATTGGGGGGCGCGGGCGACGTATATCGCGGCTTCGATGCATCCGAATCGGGTCTCCTCGCTCGTAAACCTCGCCGTCGGGTACGGGACGAACGATCCCGGTCAAAGGCTCTCCCCCGCGCAAACACGAAATTATTGGTATCAATGGTATTTCAATCTGAAGAAAGGGAAAGCCGAACTCGACGAGAACCGCCGCGCTTTTTGCGAGCATCTCTGGCACGCGTGGTCGCCGAACTGGAATTTCTCCGACGACGAGTTCGAGAAAACCGCCCGATCCTTCGACAACGACGACTTCGTGGACATCGCGATCCACTCATACCGACACCGATGGGCGAACGCCGAGGGCGACCCGGAGTACGACACCCTCGAAGAACGCCTCGCCGAGCCGCCGAAGATACACGTCCCGACGACGCTCCTCATGGGCGGGGCCGACGGCGCGACTTTGGCGGAGACTTCGGAAGAGAAAGAAGGCTTCTTCACGAAGGAGTATGAGAGGCGCGTGCTTCCGGGGATCGGGCATTTCATACAAAGAGAGGCTCCCGGCGCGGTCGTCGATGCCGTGTTCGAACGGGTTCGGCGGGACGAGGCGTAATTCCATGCGCTCTCCGAGGTGGATGTTCGCTTATGCCGCCGGGCTCGTGATGCTCGCCGGGTTCTATTTCTCGCTCGTTTATCTCGGTTCCGGCGCGGCTTTGGTTTTTGGAATCGCGGCTCTCGGGGCGATGGTCGCGTCTCTCGCGTTCGTGATCTTCCGGTAGTCCGCGCGAAGCACATCCGATACGCAATTCGACCGGGCCTCGGGGGGTCGCCTCTCCGGCCCGCCGAAGCCCGGAGCGCGGCGTTCGTCTATACTGCCCGGAGTTTCCCCGGCGGGTGATCGGGGGTTTTGTGGAGTCGCTTTGGGAGGAGAGATCATGGCCGGATTCGAGAGCCTCGTTTCGGGGGTTACGGACATAATATGGACGTATCTGCTCGTGATCCTCCTCATCGGCCTCGGGCTGTATTTCACCGTCCGCTCGGGCTTCGTCCAGTTCCGGCTCTTCGGCGAGATGGTGAGGCTTCTCGTCAAAGACTCCGGCTCCGACTCCGGCGTGTCGTCGTTCGGGGCGTTTTGCGTCGGGACGGCGGCGAGGGTCGGGACGGGGAATTTGGCCGGGGTCGCGCTCGCCATCGGGATCGGCGGGCCGGGGGCGGTTTTCTGGATGTAGGTGATCGCACTCGTCGGCGCGGCCTCGGCGTTCGTGGAGAGCACGCTCGCCCAAATCTACAAAGTCCGCGACGGGGACACGTTCCGGGGCGGCCCGGCTTATTACATGGAGAAGGCGCTCGGACAACGGTGGATGGGGATACTCTTCGCGGTTCTCATCACGATGTGCTTCGGACTCGTGTTCACGAGCGTTCAGGCGAACACGATCTCGCTCGCGTTCAACGAAGCGTATGGTGTGCCGCAGATCGTCCTCGGTCTCGTTTTAACGACTTTGACGGGACTCGTGATCTTCGGCGGGATAAAAAGGATCGCCCGCGTCGCGGAGATCGTGGTTCCGCTCCTCGCCATCCCGTACGTCCTCATGGCGGTGTATATCATCGCGGTGAACTTCACGCAGATTCCGAACGTCCTTTTCCTCATCGTCTCGGACGCTTTCGGACTCCGTCCCGCCCTCGGCGGCGGGTTCGGGGCGGCTCTTCTCATCGGCGTGCAGCGCGGCCTCTTCTCGAACGAGGCCGGGATGGGGAGCGCCCCCAACGCGGCGGCGACCGCGAACGTAAGCCACCCGGTGAAGCAAGGTCTCGTCCAGTCGCTCGGGGTTTTCGTGGACACGCTCGTCATATGCTCGGCGACGGCGTTCATTATTTTGTTCTCGGGAATTTATGAGTCGGGCGAAGCGAATGGGATCGCGCTCACCCAGCAAGCCCTCTCTTCGCAGATAGGCGGATGGGCCTCGGCGTTCATCGCGTTCGCGGTGTTCACGTTCGCGGGGTCGTCGATCATCGCGAACTATTATTACGGCGAAACGAACATCGAGTTCATAAGCGGAGACAGCCGATACATTTTCTACTTCCGCATCGCGGTCATGGCCCTCGTCCTCTTCGGCTCGCTCGCGGGCATCGAACTCGTCTGGCTCCTCGCCGACCTCTTCATGGGCTCGATGGCCCTCGTGAACCTCGCCGCCATCTCCATCCTCGCCCCCATCGCGATAAAGGCATTGAATGACTATACGCGCCAGCGAAAGCGCGGCGAGAACCCGACCTTCCACGCATCGAACATCCCCGGCCTCAAAAACGCCGAGGTGTGGGGAACCGAGGAGCGGAAAGTGAAGTAAGTTCGGCGGCTATAATGTGCGGCGACACTATGTAGTGCCTGTGAGGAGAGTACGAATGCCGACCAGAGAAAAGAAAGGTGTCCCGATCTCGATCCGGCTACGCCGAGATTTCGAGGAGCTTTTGGAGATGGAGGCTGGAAGGTCCGGGGTCTCGAAGACGCGGATGCTGGAAATCCTGGCCGAGGAGGCTTTAAAAATACGTCGGTATCCGAGCGTAGTTTTCCGCGGGCCGGAGCATCGGCGCCGGGCATCGGTGTCCGGGACGGGGATGGACGTATGGGAAATCGTCATGGTCTCACGGGGGCGGAACCCGGAAGAAGTCATGGAGTCGCACCCGAGCCTCACGTCGCGGGCCGTCTCGCTCGCGCATTCGTATTACGAGGCGAACCCCGAGGAGATCGAGGGCTTCCTCGAAGAGAACTCCCGCCCGCCCGAACATTGGCGAAAGCTCCATCCGGAACTGGGAATCACGGCGCATAGCGCGGAGGAACCGAACACAGGGTGAGGCTCATGCTCGACGTCCACATCTCCGGGCCGGGGGTGGGGAGGGCATTGGAGGAGCGCGGGCATGACGTTCTCGCCGTGGATCAATCGCAAACTCTCCGGGAACTTGAAGACTCCGAGTTGTTCGAACTCGCCAAAATTCAGGATCGAATCCTCATAACCAGCAACGTGGGAGACTTCATCGAAGAAGCGACTTCATGGGCTGCCGCCGGACGTTCGCACGCCGGGTGCGTGATGGTCGCATATCAAGTCAGCAAGGAGCGATACGGAACCCTCCTCCGGCAGTTGGAAAACCTGCTCGTGGACACGACGCAAAACGAATGGCGCGACCGGATCGACTGGCTAAGCGCCGTCCAATAACCTGGGGCGCCCATGCGTGCCAAAGAAAGCGCGGCGAGAACCCCCGTTTCCACGCATCGAACATCCCCGGCCTCAAAAACGCCGAGGCGTGGGGAACCGAGGAGCGGAAGGTGAAATAGCGGCGCGAGGCGTGGCATGAGCCTCGCGGCCCTCGCGTTGGCGGCGCTCGCGGGCATAGCCGTCTCGCTGCGGCTGAACCGCGTCGGACTCGTCCGGCTCGCAGTCTTTCTCGGGCTTCTCGCCTTCGGCACGCTTTTCCTCTCGCGGGCTGCGGATGGGGGAGCGTTTCCCGGAGCGGCGAGCCTCGCATGGTGGGCGATGCTCGGTTTCGCAGCCGGGTTCACGGCGGTTTCGCTCCTCCGGTCGGGGGGAGATCTCCTCGGACGGCATTGAGGCGGAAACCCGTCCCGAAAATACGTAGTTTGAGCGATGTACGGACCTCTTCGGCGTGATAGCGTGACCTTCGTAGGGTGAGTTACGACTCACATGGTATCGAAGGATTTCCGCCACACGGATACGCCGGGTTCGCGGAAGAGGGATGGGGTGCCACGACGCATCTCGGGAAGACGAGGTGGGCGATGGGTGTGGAGGCGTTTACGGTGAGGCGAATGGTGTCGCTCGTCGCGATTGGAATGCTCGCGGCGATGGCGTCGGCGTTCGAGGGAACGGCGTGGGCCGCCGACGCGCCGCAATTAACCAGCGTCACGCGTGCGACGGTGGCGCAGAGTTCGACTCATGTGTTCGTGGCAAACGGCTCGGGTTTTCAGGACGGCGCGACGTTCGCGTTGGAAAATGGTTCGAACGCCGCCACCGCTTCGACGGTCACGGTGAACTCCTCCAATGGAATTCAGGCGACCGTGTTCGTCAGCGTTCCGAGAGGCACTTACGACGCGGTGGTCACCAACCCCGATGGACAAAAAGCGGTACTCGCAGACGCGGTGACGGTCGGTGATTTTCCTCCGGTCGTACCGCTAATTGACTGCATCGAGAGGGACCCGGAGACGGGCGCGGCGACCGCGCGCTTCGGCTACGTCAATTCGAGCGGCAACAACCGAACCATGCAATACGGGTCGGACAACTTCTTCTTGCCGATCCCTAATTTCCGCGGACAGCCGTCCTTTTTCAGTCCGGGCCTCCATCGCGGGGCGTTCGAGTATCCGTTCGGCGCGAGCGAGTCGAGCATGACGTGGAGCCTGTTCTTCGTGCGAGCGACGGCGAACCCGGAGGAGGGGCCGTACTGCGACGCGCCGACTCCCGGAGCGGATCTCCGCGTCTCGCAATCCGCCCCCGAACCCGCCGTCGCCGGGGGGAATCTCACGTACACCCTCACGGCGGCGAACGACGGCCCGAGCGACGCCCCCGACGTCGTCCTCACCGACGCCCTTCCCGGAGACGTGGAGTTCGTCTCAGCGGAGGCTTCGAAGGGAGCATGCGCGGAAGGTGAGATCGCCGTGTGCCGGATCGGGAACCTCGCGAAAGACGAGAGCGCGACCGCCCGAATCACCGTCAAGCCGGAAAGACGCGGCACGCTCGTGAACACGACGACCGTCTTCTCGACGGAGACTCGCGACCCGGAAACCATGAACAACTCGTCCACCGAAAGAACCCCCGTCGTCTCGCGTCCCTCGGCGATGACCGGGGCCGCGAGCGATGTCACCCGAAACGGAGCCACCATAAAAGCCTTCGTGGACACAGGCGAAGCGGACACGACGTTCCGGTTCGAGTACGGCGAGGGTGCGAGCTTCGGGAACACCACCCCCGAGCAAAACGCCGCCCCGAATCCCGGCCCGTCGTCCGTCGAGGCGGCCATCGAAGGTCTCAAACCCGGCACGAAATACCATTACCGGATCGTGGCCGAGAACGCGCACGGAACCTCCACGGGCGAGACGGAAACATTCACGACCTCCGCCCTCGCAACCACCCGGCTCACCCTCGGAGCGAAGCCCGGAGCCATAAAATCGGGGCGGAAGATCAACCGCGCCGGGAGGCTCTTCGCCCCCGGAGGATCGGTGGCGAACAGGCGCGTCGTGCTTTATCAAAGGGCCGCCGGAACCCGGCAATTCATGCCGATACGGGCAACGAATACGAACGTGAACGGAGCCTTCGTCTTCCGGGGACTCAAACCGAGGGCGACGACTTTCTATCAGATCCGCTTCGCCGGAAACAAGGACGATGGATTGAAGGCTTCGAACAGTCCGGTGAGGCGCGTCGTCGTCCGCCGCTAAAAGCGATCCACGCTCGCATGCGCCCCGATGCACCGATACCGGTCGTGGCGGCTTTGGAGAAGCGTTTCGGCGTCCCTTCCGGCGAAACTTCCGAGGGTCTTTTCGAGGGCTTCGCCGACGCGCTCGATGGTCGTCTCGGGGCCGCGATGCGCCCCGCCGAGCGGCTCCGGGACGATCTCATCGGCGACGCCGTGGCCTTTGAGGTCGGCGGCGGTCAATTTTAGCGCGGCGGCGGCCTCGGCGGCGCGACTCGGGTCGCGGAAGATTATGGACGCGCACGCTTCCGGGGCGATGACCGAGAGGTACGAGTTCTCGAGCATCCCCACGTGATCCGCGACGCACATCGCCAAAGCGCCACCCGACCCACCTTCCCCAATAATGAACGAGACGACCGGAACCGGAACTCTCGCCAAAGCCATGAGGTCGGCTGAAATAGCCCACGCCTGCCCCCTCTCCTCCGCCTGCCGCCCGGCGAAGGCTCCCGGCGTGTCAACGAGAAGCACGAGCGGCAGCCCGAACTTTCCGGCAAGCTCGTAGAGGCGGTTCACTTTCCGATACCCTTCCGGGTGCGCCATCCCAAAGTTCCCTGCGACGCGGCTCTCCACGTCCGCGCCCTTGTCGTGGCCGACGAGGACGATGTCGTGGCCGAAAATCTGGGCAAAGCCGCCGCGAACCGCCGTGTCGTCGCCGTGGAGGCGGTCTCCGGCGAGTTCGTAGAAATCATCGGCGAGGGCGTCGCGGTACGCCCGGAAGTTCGGGCGTTCGGGGTGGCGGGCTATTTGCACACGCTGGTACGGCGTGAGGTTCGAGAAAATGCGCCGCTTCGCCGCGTCGAGGGCATCTTCGAGGCGGGCGATCTCCGCCTGAAGCTCACTCGACTCCCCGGCGAGGTTCCGAAGCTCGCCGATGCGCTCTTCAAGCTCGATGATGGGCCTCTCGAAATCGAGCATCATGGTCGCTCCCTCCGCCTTCGGCTTCGCTCGGGTTCTTGGTTTTTAGTTCTTGGTTCTTGGCAACAACTAAAAACTAAGAACCAAGAACTAAAAACTTTATCCCTCACGACAGAAATCCCAACGCCCGCTCGAGGTCGCCTTTGAGCGCGAGGCGATGGACTATGCGATCCACCATGCCATGCTCTCTTTGAAACTCCGAGGTTTGGAAACCCTCCGGGAGCCTCTCCTTCGTGGTTTGCTCGATGACTCGCGCTCCGGCAAAGCCGATCCTCGCCCTCGGCTCGGCGATGATAATGTCCGCCGCCGTCGCGAACGACGCCGTCACCCCCCCGAACGTCGGGTCGGTGAGGACGGAGATATATGGCTTTCCTCCGTCCATGAAGCGCGAGAGGGCGACGCTCGTCTTCGCCATTTGCATGAGCGAGTATATTCCCTCGAACATCCGCGCCCCGCCGGAGGCCGACACGATGACGAGCGGGAGTTCGTCCGAATGGCCGAGTTCGATGGTTCTCGCCACTTTTTCCCCGACGACGCTCCCCATCGAGCCTCCGATGAACCGAAAGTCGAGGGCGGCGAGCGCGATATGATGCCCCCCGACCTCGCACCTCCCGCTCATCACCGCGTCGTTGAGGCCGCTTTTTCTCTTCGCTTTGGCGAGCCGCTCCCCGTATCCCTCGAATTTCAGCGGGTCGTCGGTGGCGAGGCCGTAGTCGCGCTCGCGGAACGTCCCGGCGTCGGCGAGGAGGCGAACCCGGTCGGTAGCGGGGAGCGGATAGTGATGCTCGCAGCTCGGGCATACGTTGAAACGGGCGCGGAGGTCTTTCTCGTAGATCGGCTGTCCGCATCCCTCGCACTTCGTGAACACGCCGTCCATCGCCGGAACGCCGCTCTCGGTCTCCGGAGCGGCGCGGGCGTACTCCCTCCGCCTGTTCAGCCAGTTACGAATTGATTGCCCCCGACCCGGCGGACGACATGGCGTTCCGCACCTCGGCGAGCCACTCCCCCGCCGCCTCTGGGCCGCCTTCGTCCACGATCTCCATCAATTTGCTCCCGATGATCACGCCATCCGCCTCCCTCGCGGCCTCCGCCGCCGTCTCCGGCGAACCGATGCCGAACCCGAGCGCCGCCGGAGCGGACGTTTTCGCCTTCACCCGCCGGAGAAGCTCCACCGCGCCGGGCGGAAGCTCGTCCCTCGCCCCCGTCACCCCGGCCACCGAAACGCAATAAACGAACCCCGTCGCAGCCGCCCCGATTTCGTTTATTCGAGCGTCCGTCGAAGTCGGAGCCGCGAGCGGGCAAAACGAAACCCCCGCTTTCGCCGCGAACCGTGAAAACTCCCCCGACTCGTCCATCGGGAGGTCGGGGACGACGAGGCCGGACACCCCCGCCTCCGCCGCTTCCTCGAGGAACCGCTCCACGCCTCGGGAGAAGATGACGTTGTAATAAATGAGGAACGCCACCGGAACCCGATCCGCGAACCCCGAAGCGAGATCGAGGCAATGATCGAGGTTCGTGCCGTTCTCCAAAGCCTTCTTCGTCGTCCCTTGAATCACCGGGCCATCCGCGAGGGGATCGGAGAAAGGAACCCCGATCTCCACGATGTCCGCCCCCGCCTCGATGTACGCCTCCCCCACTTCCTTCGCGCCGTCGAGACTCGGAAAACCGCCCGTGAGATACGGGATGAGCGCGACCCGCCCCTCTCCGAACGCGGAAGAAACGCCGCCCCCGTCAGACACCGAGAGCCTCCGCCGCCGCCTCGACGTCCTTGTCCCCGCGACCGGAGAAGTTAATGACCATGTTCTTTCCCGGCCCGAGTTCCTTCGCCACCTTCTCGGCGTGGAAGAGAGCGTGCGCGGTTTCGAGGGCCGGGATGATCCCCTCGGCGCGAGAACACGACGTGAACGCTTCGAGCGCCTCGGCATCCGTGACGGAGACGTACTCGGCGATCCTCTCGTCTTTATAGTACGCATGCTCCGGCCCCGTTCCGGGATAATCGAGGCCCGCCGAAACGGAATACGCCTCGACGATTTGCCCGGCCTCGGTTTGGAGCACGTAGCTTTTCGAGCCATGCAAAACGCCGAGCTTCCCCTCTCCGAGCGAGGCTCCGTGCTTGCCGCTCTCGATGCCCTTCCCCGCCGCCTCGACCCCGACGAGCCGGACGTTTTCCTTGCCGACGAAGGGGTGAAAGGCTCCGATGGCGTTCGAGCCGCCGCCGACGCACGCGACGATGGCGTCCGGGTCGCCGCCGAGCCTCTCGCGGCTTTGAACCTCGATCTCACGCCCGATCACGGTTTGAAGGTCGCGCACGAT